>CAUYYV010000045.1:0-15449 GCA_963577075.1 Phycisphaerae bacterium | reverse complement strand
GAGCCCCAGCACGATTCGGCCGTGGTATACCGGCTGATCGAGCAACCGCTCGAACCACGGCCAGTCCTCGACCGCCGCCGTGCCGAGCACGACGCGGTCGACCCCTGCGGCCAGAAGTTGATCGATCACCCGCTGCGACCTGACGCCCCCGCCCACCTCGACCTTCAACTGACTGGCGGCACAAATGTCGCCGATCACGTCCAGATGCGCCATCGTGCCGGATCGTGCGCCGTCGAGGTCCACCACGTGTACCCACGACGCACCGGCCTCGGCAAAGTGTCGAGCCTGATCCACCGGGTCGACCGGGTAAGAAGTCTGGCGGTCGTAGTCACCCTGCGCCAAGCGAACAACCTGACCACCGCGCAAATCTATCGAGGGGAAAAGGTACACGTTACGGGCCTTTGATTTCCTCGAGCAACACTTTTTGCTGCTGCTCGGCACTTTGAATGGCGGCAAAGACCATGGCCACGGATTTAAGGTTGTCCGCGGCGCAGCACTCGGGGTCGCAGTCCGCATCAATGGCGGCGAGAAACTCGGTGACGATGTCGCCCGCCGGCTCGGCCGGCGCCATCTCGTTATCGATCGGCTCGTCGGTACGTGCCAAGTGCACATGCCGCAACCGCTGATTGCCCATCGTAATCGAGCCGTCGGACCCGTCCAACCGCCAAGCGCCGAAATAGTCGTGGTGCGAGTCGCCGACGGAGCAGGCCACGGTCACGTGGGTCGCCATGACCCTGTCGGGAAAGCCGAACACGATCGCGTGGGCCGCGTCGCCGCGGTGCCAGCCCCAAGGATGGTTCCATGTGATCGCCTGCACCCACAACGGATCGACGCCGAGCAGGTATCGAATGAGATCGAAGTGATGAATCATCATGTCCTTGATGACCATGTACGGTTCGGTCACGTAATGTGTGCCCGGCGCATCGGCCCAGGCCTTGTAAAACTGCACATCGCACTGGCCGACCGTGCCGACGATTTTCTGGTCCAGCAGCTTTCGCAGCGTGCGTACGGGAGCGTTGAAGCGATAGTTCTGGGCGATCATGTGCTTGCGCCCGGCCCGGCGTCCCGCTTCGACGATCCGCACGGCGGCCTGGTAGTCGTCGCTGAGTGGCTTCTCGCTCAGAAGGTGCAGCCCGGCATCAAACGTGCGAGCGGCGATCTGCTCGTGCACGGAAGGCGGGGTCACGTCGAGCACAAAATCGGCCGCAACCGCGGCAAGGGCCTTGTCAAAGTGATCGAAAAGGCTCGATTCGGCGATGCCCAGTTCGGCGATCGCGCGGTGGCGCATCGGGGCCGAGGGATCCACGTAAGCCACCACCTCAACATCATCACGGCCCTTAAGCTGATCATGCCAATACCGTCCACGGTTGCCCAGCCCGGTCAAAATACACCTGCACAAGATGGCATCCTCCTCGATATCGGCTCGCAATCGCAGCGTGCAATGCGGACGCCCATTATGGCACCGCCCTGCCGCGTTGGCCAACGCTCTGGGCACGATCTACACAACACGATATCCTTATGAACCCAGCAATCGGAAGACACCATGAACAGGGCCGACAAACAGGCAACCAAACGGCATCTACGCGTCGCGATCATCGGCGGTGGCATGTTTTTCGAGGACATCATCGGCCAGAGCTTCAAGGACATCATGCGCAATGGCATTGCACCGGCGTTGACCAGCATCGGCATGAGTCATATGGGCCCCGCCGTGTCGGACGTGACGTTTGACGTCGTCGCCGTGGGTACACACAACCCGAAGACGGGCACGGCGGGCAAGATAGCCCGGTGGTTCGCCCAGGATCTGCCGGACAGGCCTGTCAAGGCGCATTACGGCGAGACCGTATGGCGTGACATGCTGACCGAGCACCGCCCCGACGTGCTGTTTGTAGCGACGCCGGACAACGTGCACACGCAGCCGATTCTCGACGCGCTCGAGGCCGGCTGCGATGTGATCACGGAAAAACCTCTGTGCCTGAGCACCGCCGAGGCCGACCGCATCCTCGCAGCGCAACGCCAGGCCGGGCGCATCGTCGCTGTGGACATGCACAAACGTTACGACCCGTTCGTCCGCGAGATGATGTGCAATGCCCGCAAGAAGTACGGCACGATCAATCACGTGCGCGCCGTGCTGGAGGAACCGCTGGAGGTCAGCACGGAAATCTTCGCCTGGGCCGAGCAGAGCAACCCGTTTGCATACGTCGGCTGCCACTGGCTCGACGTGGTGCACCATTACCTGGGCGTCAAACCCGTGGCCGTGTACGCCACTGGTCAGAAAAACCTGCTGGTAGACTGGGATCGTCACGTGGTCGAGATCGCCCGCCGCCAAAACCGGCCGGTCGAGTCGTTCAAGAAAACCCACAAGATCCAGACATGGGACAGCATGGCTGTGGCCGTGACCTACGACGACGGTATGCGCGGTGACTACAACAACAACTGGATCAATCCGGACGAGTTCGAGGGCGCAGTCAACCAGGAGATCGAGGTGTATGGCATTTACGGCCGCGGCTTCGTCGATCAGCAGGACCGCGGATTCCGCGAGGCGGTGATCGGCGACGGCTCGCGCACGCGAAACCCCACTTTTGGCGGACGGATAACTCATCCGGGAGGCAATCTCGAGTTATTTGGTTACGGCAAGGCGTCGATCATTGCCGGCCTGCTGGCCATCGTGCGCCGGCGCGTGCTGGGCGAATCGGCCGATCAACTCGAGCCAACCTACCCCAATGCCGCCAGCCAGCGCGACGTCGTACGCGTGATCGAGGCCGCCACCGTCGTCGCCCAGCGGAACTACGATCACCACCAGGCCGGCCGTGGCACCCCCACCACCGCCCTGCTCACCGACGATCGCATCGAGATCATCGATCCGATATGAATGGGCCACCACAATCCACATGGTGTGCCGGGGGTTATCAATCAATCAGGCCGCCAACACTACACGCCGCGTGGCGGCGGCGATAGGCGAGAGCTCATTCCTGGCGGAAGCGTGTTTATTGCGTACCAAAAAGGCGAACGCGTGGATCGTCGGGTTGGCTGCAATGCAGCTTTGCGTTCTCGACGTAATGCTTGGCCGAGGATTGGAGATAGGCTTTCTCGCTATCGTTGACGGGCCTGACGACTTGGCCGGGAAGACCCATCACGAGCATGCCGTCGGGCACTTCCATGCCGGGCGGCACGACGGCGCCGGCGGCGATCAGGCACCCCTTGCCCACGCGTGAGCCATTGAGCAATGTGGCGTTCATGCCGATCAGCGAGTCCGCGCCGACAAGCACGCCGTGCACGATCGCACCGTGCCCGATGGTTACGCCACCGCCTATGACCTGATCCTCGCCGTAATCGCAATGAAAGACGGCGTTTTCCTGCACGTTCGTGCCGTCGCCGATGCTGATGTTCGCAATGTCGCCACGGATCACGGCGCCGTACCAAACGCTGACGTCTCGGCCCAACTGCACGTTGCCCACCACGCGGGCGGTGTCGGCAATATAGGCGCCATTGATCTCGATGATACTCATCGCAAAGATTGTACTGATGTTAGATCGTTACGTCTGCGCATCCCACCGGGCAGATACTGCCAGCGCGGCCACTGTCACCGGTCGGTCAATCGCGTGTTGCACACCGAACAGTCGATCACGCGCCACCATCGTCATGGTCAATAGCCACCTCGCGTCGGCCCGCAGTGCCACGCGCAACTTGATCGTGTCAAACAACGATCAATCATGCCGGTGATGCCTGACGACTCCGATTGACGGCCGGGCGCGTAAAATGGTGATGATGTCGTGGCGGGGCAAACACACTGCATTTACGCTTATTGAGTTACTCGTGGTCATCTTATGTGATCGCGATGCTGGTCGGGATCCTGCTGCCCGCATTAGGCTCGGCCCAACAGGCGGCATGGGCCACGCAATCTCTTTCCAACATCCGTCAACTGGGCCAAAGCATCTACAGTTTCGCGGCCAATAGCAGCAATTATGTTTTTCCAACGACACAAATGTACAACGGGACCCCTTACTTTGAGGTGATCACGGCCAGCGGTTACGAACAGAACAGCCTGATCCATCGCTGCCCGAACGACGAGGCGCCCGGTTGGGACACCAATACACGCATCACGTCGTACCCGCTTAACGGCTACTTTGCCCCCAACCACGATCCCTACGGCCAGCCGGGGCAAGCTGGCTCGGGCATCAACCTCGGACAAGTCTCCCAACCGAATCGCACGATCATGATCGCCGAAATCGCCGAGTATCGTGACGCGGATCATTTTATGCCCATGTATTGGGGTGCGACCGGATCGATTCATCCGCGGGGCATGATGGGCAACATCCCACGCATGATCGTTCGCAAACGGCATGGCCAAGGCGCCAACTACGCCTTCGCCGACGGGCACGCCAATTTGCACCCGTTCACAGACACATGGAACGATGCAACAACCGACGCGTCAACGCGATTGCTTGATTGGTACGATCCGAAGTTTGACAACTGAAACGCCACCGACCGCTCAAGTCAAAGCAACTCGGTTACGTCTTTGCCACCAAAGGTGTGTCCGCCACCGCGACGGTTTCCGGCTCTGCCATACCGCGGCGCCAGACCTCGTGAACACGGAACTGGGCCCGAGGCGATTCGTGATCGACGCGGTAATGCACCCCACGGCTCTCGGCCCGCCACTGGGCGGCGCGGGTGATCAAGGCGCCGACCAGCAACAGGTTCTGAACCTCCCAGCCACGGCGATCGTCGAAGATCTTATCGAGCGTGTAACGCGCCCAGAAGTCGAACATCTCTTCGACCTCGGCCAGCCGGTCGCCGCTGCGCTCGATACCCACGTGACGCCACATCACCGAGCGCAGGCTTGAACGCACGTCGGCGATGTCCAACTCCGATCGCTCGGAGAGGTGGATGTCAGACACGATCTTCACCGACACATGGCTGTCATCGTTTCCGACCATCTCGTGGCAGGCGGCACCGACAATCTTGCCGAACACCAGCCCTTCGAGCAGGCTGTTGCTCGCCAGCCGATTGGCGCCGTGCAGCATGGAACACGATGCCTCGCCACAGGCATAGAGGCCTTCGATGTTGGTTCGGCCGTGCACGTCGGTGCGCACGCCGCCGATCATGTAATGCGCCGACGGGTGGATCGGGATCAGATCAGCACCGGCATCGATATCAAAGTCGTGCAGCAACTTCGTGATGCCGGGAAAGCGTTGGGCAAAGTGCGCGGGACCAAGATGGCGGCAGTCGAGAAACACATTGGAATGGCCGGTCCGCGCCATCTGTGCCAGGATGGCACGGGCGACAACATCACGCGGCGCCAGCTCGGCCATGTCGTGATAGTCGGGCATGAACCGATGGCCGTCGCGATCGATCAGGTGGGCGCCCTCGCCGCGCACCGCCTCGGTGATCAACGCCCTCGAGGCGCCGGCGACGTACAGCGTCGTCGGATGAAACTGGACAAAGGCCATGTCGCCGACGTCAGCGCCCGCGCGATACGCCATCGCCAACCCGTCGCCGGTCGCACCCACCGGGTTGGTCGATTCGCGATACACCTGCCCAGCGCCACCGCTGGCCAGAATCGTCGCCGCTGCCCAGATGACCTGCAAGCCATACTTGGGATGGTGTGTGATCGCCCCGACGCAGCGCGGCGATGAGCCATCGACGGTGATCAGATCGATCACGAAACAATTCTCAAACAGGCGGATTTTCGGGTCGGCGCGCACCACGCGGTCGAGCGTCACACCCAACGCCTTGCCCGTTGCGTCGCCGTCGCTGTGCAGGATGCGCATCTGCGTGTGGCCGCCCTCGCGGCACAGCGCCAGGCCGTTGCCGTCTTTATGCGGGTCGAACGGCATGCCCCAGTCGATCAACTCGGCGATGCGCTGCGGGCCGGCCTCGACGACCAGGCGGACCACGTCGGCATCGCACAGATCGCCGCCAGCCGACACCGTATCCTGCACGTGCGCGTCAAATGAATCCTCCTGCGACAGCACCGCCGCGACACCGCCCTGCGCCCAAAATGTATTCGATTCTTTGAGTTTGCCCTTGGCGGCAACGATCACTTCGCCCCGCTCGGAAGCCGCGATCGCTGCGCGCATGCCCCCCACTCCCTGACCGATCACCAGCACATCGGTGAATATCTGCGGCAGCAGCGTCGCCCGGAACGGAATCAGATAACGGCGATCATCGAAGACGGAGTGCATTAGGTTTCCGGGGTTCGACTTTTGCAGTAAATCGTTCGAAGCTACGGTATTTTTCCGCTGGCCGCGTAGGATACGCTCGGCAGGGGTATGCCCGAGTCGGTCATGATCCGTCGAATCTGGCCGGGCGGCTGATACTCGAGCTTGCCGCTGACGCGGTAGGCGGCGCCGGTCACATCCTTGCCCCCGGTATCGAATGCGGCGACCAACTCGAGCGTCTGCATCCGCCGGCCCGGCAGCGTACGCTTCGGCTTGTCAAGAAACACGAACGGCTTCATACCCGCCACCACGAAGGTGTACTGATTCGTGATGATCGGCAGCGCCACGCCGTTGGTGTTCTCGATCTGCACCGTCACCCGTACCACGGCGCCTTGGGCGCTCTGCTCGGCCAACTCGACGGCCGTGACCTTCGCCGTCGGATTCTTGATGCTCGTCAACGACGCGATCGCCTTGCAACCGCCGGAGGAGATCAGCAGGCAGAGCAATGTCAGTAGAAAGACAACTTGTCGCATGACATAAGAATAGAATCGGGGGCGAGGGTATGCAAAGGGGAAGAGGGAGGGAAGGATAAGGGACAGCAGAATCAGCCATGCATCCCTTATCCGGGGCCTCCGCAACCGTGGCGACCGGGGATGCGTCCGGCAATAGCAGCGTTACTTATTCGATCTCAAGGGTTAAGGGCGCTCTAGCACGCCGCGGACTCGCGGCCACAGCAGGATCGCCTCGACGATCATCCATGCCTCCAGCACCATCATCATGATGGCAATGAATACCAATGGCCAGTTCACGGGCGGCACCGTTCCGTCCGCCAGCGGTTTCGGGTTGATCCAACCGGGCAGCAACATCAGCATCGCCCACGCCGGCATGACCAGCATGAAAAGCAGCGGCAGCACGAGGAAAAAGATCGGTTTGCTGCGCCGCCACAGGTAGAACGCGATGACCAGGAACGACAACCCGCCGAGCAGTTGATTGGTCGCCCCAAACATGGGCCAGAGGATCAACCCGCCTTTGCCGCCGAAGTTGGCCAGCCATGTCCACCCACCGCGGAGTCCGGTGACTTGTTCGGTATCAGATCCGATTGACCCCACGGCGATCTTGCCGCTCGGCAACACCGGTACCCCGTCGCGAATCGCATCTAGGAAACCCGTCGGCGGCGCATTGGCAGGGATGGCCGCGAAAACCGTTGCGATCACGACAGCGAAGATCGTGGCGCCGTGCTTATTGCGCAGCCAGACGATGGGATTCCATAAAGCCGCGACCGACGGTCTCGGTAATCCCGCAGCATGACCATCGGTTACCGCCTTCCAATCGATCTCCCAGCCGCACTCCAGGCATTTGCCCGACACATTGGCCGTCAGGTCGTACCCGCACTCGATGCAATCGCGCGGCCCACGCTTCGGCAAAAACGTCACCGCCAATTCCTGCACCACGTAACGCTGCAACCGACACGCCGTGTCCAGCGTCGTCCCCGCAAACGAGGCAACCAGCACGCCCATCAACGCGATCGCAACGCCCGCAGGAATGCCGATCGCTTTGAGGAAATTCGCCGACCCATCAACAAACGCACCAACTTTCGCCCCCAACGACCCGGCTGCTCCCCACGAGACATAACGATGCTGCCACGCAGACTCTCCTACAAGTTGCCCGCCTGCCAATGTCGCATCGCCAGAAATATCTTCGGGACCCGGGATACCCAGTCCAAGTCCCGCAACGCAGGCGAGAATCACCAACGTCGCGAGAAACCCTTCGGTGAGCATGCTGCCGAAGCCGACGAAGCGGGCATCGGTCTCCTTCTGGATCTGCTTGCTGCTCGTGCCGCTCGATACCAAGCAGTGGAAGCCGCTGATGGCGCCACAGGCGATGGTGATAAATAAGAACGGGAAGATAACCGGCGCTTCGGCGGGCTTGAAGTCCCACATCGGCGCGACGATCTCGAGCGGGACGCGCTCAGCGCCTTCGACCGGTGGCGCTCCGCCGGCAAATGCCGCCCAGCACAGGCCGACGACGATCAGACCCAGGGCGGTCAGCAGTTGCAGGCTGTTGATGTAATCGCGGGGTTGCAGAAGCGTCCAGACGGGCAGCACGGAGGCGAAGTAGGAGTAGATCAGTAGGACAATAACCCACCACATCATCGACCGCGCGGCGAGCCAAGCGTTGATCGTGCCCAGTCCCCACTCGCCCTTGAAATTGACATCGCCATAAATCACCGTCACGTACATGATCGCCAGCGCGATGGCCGACGGCAGAAACAGGCCGACGCCGCGTCGGTGCAGGTACACGCCGATGACGACGGCGATGGGGATCTGCACCAGGCAGGGAAATATCGCGGCCGGATATGCCTTGAACACCGCGGCGATGACCAGCCCGAAGATCGCCAGCACGATCGTCAAGGCCATGAACAGGACGAACAGGAACAGCAGTCGCACCCGCCGGTTCAATACGCGGCCGGCAATGTCACCGACAGTCTGACCGTCGTTGCGCAGGCTCACGACCAGCGCCCCGAAATCGTGGACGGCGCCGATGAATATCGACCCGAGCACAACCCAGAGCAGCGCCGGCAGCCAGCCCCACATCACTGCGATGGCGGGCCCGACGATCGGCCCGGTGCCCGCGATGCTCGTAAAGTGGTGGCCGAACACGATCGGCTTGGCCGTGGGCACGTAATCCTTGTCATCGCGCAGCCGATACGATGGGCAGACAACGTCGGCTGCCAAGTTGAACACCTTGCCCCCCAGCCACCGACCGTAGGTGTGATAGGCGATGATGAACGCAACGCCGGCGCCCAGGGCGATCAGAAGAGTTGCCATGCTCGATCCTTGTGGCAGACCGTCGGAGCCGATCAATTCAAGAGGGCGAAGCCGGCCGGCACGGCAAGACGAACGCCATCAATTCTGCGGTCGCCATTATATCAGCCCATCAGGAATTTGAACCGGCCAGCCGGCGCGATAATTCCTGCCGCATCGATTCGACGCGGTCGAACAGGTAACCAAGCGCCTCGTCGCGACCCATGTCGATCAGCGTTTGGGCGTCAACGGGCCGACCATACTGGACGAAGACCCGCCCGGTCAGCCGCGGCGCCTGACCGCGCGGCCACGCTTCGTAAGCGCCTTCGATGGCGACGGGCACAACCCGTGGCCGGCCGCGCTTGATCAGCAGCATCGTGCCGGGGCTGAACGGCTGCGTCTGACCGTCGTCCGTGCGCGATCCTTCCGGAAAGACCATCAGGGTGTGCCCGGCACGCAGCACGTCGATGCAGTGCTGCATGGCACGCTTGTCGCTCTTGCCCTGGCGCACGGGGATCGCATTGAGCGACCGGATCAGCCGGCCGAACAGCGGATAATCGAAAAGCGTCGCACGTGCCAGCGAGAAGAACGGCCGGCGATTACAGCCCATACCGATCAGCATCGGATCTAAAAAAGACTGGTGGTTCGATACCAGCAGCACCGGCCCCCGCGTCGGGATGTGGTGGCCGCCCCAGCAGCGGGAGCGGTACCACGTCCACATCCACAGACAGCAGAGCGAGCGCCATGCGAACCACCACGCCACCCGCCAACGCGGAAGAGTCACCGAGAACGACGCCGACGCATGGCCCATCAGCAGCCGCCCCCCTCACCGATGCGACGGCGAACGTAATCATGCAAATGATCAACCACCTGATTGAGCGTCATGTTGGACGTGTCGATCCTGATCGCATCGTCGGGGCAGATCAGCGGTCCGTCGGCGCGGTTCGAGTCGTAATGATCACGGCGCAGCAGGGCATCGAGGGTCTGCTGCTCGTCGGCCGATTTGCCCAGCCGGCGCAACTGCTCGAACCGACGGTGCGCCCGCACCTGCGGAGCCGCATCGAGAAAAAACTTGACCCGCGCGTCGGGAAACACGATCGATCCCTGATCGCGTCCCTCGCTGACCAGCTCCGGGTGCTCCTGGCCGATCCGCCGCTGGGCTTCGACGAGCAATTGGCGGACCTGCGGCAACGCGGCGATCACGCTGACCTTCTGGGTCACGTCCGGATCGCGCAGCCGGTCTGTCATGCCGACAAACCCGTCGCCGGCATTGATCTCGAGCCGCGGCGGATCGGCCCGCCAGTCGAAACGAAGTTGTGCGGCGCGGGCCAACTCGATCGCCCTGTCCGTATGCTCGGCCGGGTTGATACCGTGGTCCAGACATACCGCCGTCAATCCGCGGTACATCGCACCGGTGTCGAGAAACTCCAGACCCATCCGTCGGGCCAAGCGACGCGCCACCGTCGATTTGCCCGAACCGGCCGGCCCGTCCAACGTCACGATCAGGCAATTCATGGGCTACTTGGTAAATCGTATCGTCATCGGATACTCACAAGGCGCGCCGTTGCTGGTTTTAACCGCCACCATGATGACCAACACCAGATTGGCAACCATGACCGCGGGCAGCAGCACCACACCAATAAATACGAACGCCAGCGGGATACAACAAAAAACGGCAATCATGACGGCGATCTTAAAATTCAACGATTTCTTCTCCTGCCGATCGACCAGTGGGTATTGACTCTTCTTGATCAGCCAGACGATCAATGGCGCTAGGATACGGCCAAGCGGAGCGCCCAGACGGCCGAGCATCGTCCACATGCGCATGTCTTTGTCATCGCCACCGTTCGGCCGATCAATATCAGACGACGAATCGGGTGGCAACGCCGCAGAAGGCGACTCTTCGCGATCGGATTCTTCGGAAAACTCGTAACGCGCCATCATCGAAACCCTGTGCAACCACTCTCACGGACGTTGCGTATTGTAACAAATCGGCGGGCTGAATTGACGAACCTTGCGCATCGATTAGAATTGGACGTTTTGGGGACAATGCATCACTTGATCAGGGAAGATACACCTATGGCAACAACCAGAAAAACAAAGCGCGCCCGCGGCGCATCCGGGCGCGTATCCGGGGGCGCATCCGGGGGCGCATCCGGGGGCGCATCCGGGGGCGCATCGAAGATGACGTATTACTTCGGCCGCACGCGCACCGACGGCCGGTCCGGTCAGCGCGAACTGCTGGGCGGCAAGGGCGCCAACCTGGCAGAGATGACCAGCATCGGGCTGCCCGTGCCACCGGGCTTCACGATCACGACGAAGGTCTGCGACCAGTACTACAAGGCCGGTCGCAAACTGCCCGCCGCACTGCACAATCAGGCCGCCGCCGCCGTGGCCATGCTTGAGAAGGAACTGGACAAGAAACTCGGCGACGCGACCAACCCGCTGCTGGTTTCCGTCCGATCGGGCGCTGCCGTGTCCATGCCCGGCATGATGAATACGATCCTGAATCTCGGACTCAACGACGCCTCCGTCGGCGGCATCGCCAACGCCACGGGCAACGAGCGGTTCGCTTACGACGCCTACCGCCGGCTGATCAACATGTTCGGCGACGTGGTCATGGGCGTTGGTCACGAGCATTTCGAGAAGGCGTTCGACAGGATCAAGCTGCGCTATAAGGCCAAGCTCGACACCGACGTGCCCACCGAGGGAATGATCGATCTGTGCAACGCCTACAAGCAGGTATACCGTCGCCACACGGGCAAAATTTTCCCGCAGGACCCGATGCAACAGCTTGAGATGGCGATCGAAGCGGTTTTCGCCAGCTGGAATACGCAGCGTGCGGTGCGCTATCGTGAGGTTGAGAACATTCGCGGACTGCTGGGCACGGCGGTCAACGTCCAGTCCATGGTGTACGGCAACATGGGCGACGATTCGGGCACGGGCGTCGCGTTCACCCGCAACCCCTCGACGGGCAAAAACGAGTTCTACGGTGAATTTCTCATCAACGCCCAGGGCGAGGACGTCGTCGCCGGTATCCGCACGCCCAAGCACGTCGACGAGATGCCCAAGTGGAATCGCGGCATACACCGGCAACTGCTCGAGATCAAGCGCAAGCTCGAACGCCATTACCGCGAGATGCAGGACATCGAGTTCACCATCGAGCGGGGCAAGCTTTACATGCTCCAGACGCGCACGGGCAAGCGCACGGGGGCCGCGGCGGTTCGGATCGCCTGTGACATGGTGAGCGAACGGCTGATCACGGAAAAGACGGCGTTGAAGCGGGTTCCCGCCAACGATCTGACGCAATTGCTGCTGCCCAGCTTCGACGCGACCGCCAAGAAAAACGCGCGGGTACTGACCGTGGGTCTGCCCGCGTCACCGGGCGCCGCGGTGGGCCGGCCGGCGTTCACCGCCGACGAGGCCGCCGCCCGTGCCGGCGACGGCGAGGCCGTCCTGCTCGTCCGCAAGGAGACCAGCCCCGAGGACATCGACGGCATGCACGCGGCGCGTGGCATCCTGACCAGCACGGGCGGCATGACCAGCCACGCGGCCGTCGTCGCACGCGGCTGGGGGCGATGCTGTGTCGCCGGCGCCGGCGCGATCCGGATCGACCCGGAGGCGCGAAAGCTCAGCGTCAACGGGCATACGGTCACCCACAAGGACACGCTCTCGATCGACGGCAGCACGGGCGAAGTGATCATCGGCTCCGTGGCGACATGCGAGCCGAAGCTCCCGGGCGAGTTTACCCGCTTCATGAAGTGGGCCGACAAGCATCGCAAGCTCAAGGTCCGCACCAACGCCGATACGCCCGCCGACGCACGCCGCGCACGCCAGTTCGGCGCCCAGGGCATCGGGCTCTGTCGCACCGAGCACATGTTCTTCGAAGGGGATCGGATCATCGCCATGCGCGAGATGATCCTGGCGGAAACAAAAAATGCCCGCCAGACCGCGCTGATGAAGTTGTTGCCCTACCAGCGCGCGGATTTTGTCGGCATATTCACTGCCATGAACGGGCTGCCCGTGACGATTCGGCTGCTCGACCCGCCCCTGCACGAGTTTCTGCCCCACGACGCGGCGACGCAGACGGAAATGGCCAAGCACCTGGGCATCCCCGCCACGCGTGTGCGCAATCGCGTCACGCAGTTACACGAGACCAACCCGATGCTCGGCCACCGTGGCTGCCGACTGAGCGTCACGTTCCCTGAAATCCTGCAGATGCAGGTGCGCGCCATCGTCGAAGCGACGATCGAGTGCAAGCGCAAAAAAATCCGCGCCCTGCCGGAGATCATGATCCCGCTGGTCGGCCACGTCCACGAACTCGAATCGCTGCGCGCACTGGTCGAGCAGATGATCGAGCAGGTCTGCCAGAAAAAAAAGATGCGCGGTCATCTCGACATCCCGATCGGCACGATGATCGAGGTGCCCCGCGCTGCCTTGACCGCAGACGAGATCGGCCGCCACGCCGATTTCTTCAGCTTCGGCACCAACGATCTGACACAGATGACCTTCGGGTTCAGCCGCGACGATATCAACAGCTTCCTGCCCGACTATCTTGACCAGGAGATCCTCGACCGCGACCCGTTCCAATCGCTCGACACCACGGGCGTGGGCCAACTGGTCGAGATGGCCGTCGCCAAAGGCCGCAAGGCGCGTCGCGGACTCAAGTGCGGCATCTGCGGCGAGCACGGCGGCGATCCCGACTCGATCGAATTCTGCCACCGGGTCAAACTCGACTACGTCAGTTGTTCACCGTTCCGCGTCCCGATCGCCAGGCTCGCCGCCGCCCAGGCTGCCCTGGGGGCGTGAACAGGCCTAATACGCCGACCCAAATGCCAGCAAGTCAAACCAAGCGCGAGGCAACCGCGTCATTCGCCCGCCGTTAAGGCCATATGAATTGAAGAACAGCGGCGTCCCCTGCTATCAATACCAGATAATTCGCACAGCCTTTAAATACCAAGCCAAACAACCGGGACGAGATCATAAACGCACCGATGAACGCGAAGAACCATATTTGTTGCTTGGCCGGGTCACCGAGCATCCGGGCATATCCCCTGTTGAAGTTCGCAAGGATGTGTGACCCGTCGAGCGGGGGCACGGGCATCAGATTAAAAACGCAGAGCATGGCGTTGGTCGAGCCAAAGGCCGTCAGGAAAATGGCGATATTGCGTTGAATCAGGACTTCGTCCTGGACCATACCGGACCGCCACCACAGACCCAACGCCGTCAAGGTGACAAATGCGAGCAGCAGGTTCGACGCCGGACCGGCGACGGCTACCATGGCTTGTGCATATCGGCCGCGCATCCGGGTGGGGTCGATCGGCATCTGTCCCCAGGCGATCCCGCACAGAAACAGCGCCACCAATGAAAACGGGCCCATATGCACCAGCGGGTTGCCCGTCATGTGGCCGGTTTGGATCGGCGTGTCGTCGCCGCGCCGGATCGCCATCCAGCCGTGGGCCAATTCGTGCAGCACGATGCTGATGACGATCGTCACGACGACGAACATGTACCACTGCGGATCTTGCTGGAGCAGCTGGATGAGCATAGGGTGCGTATCATAGCAGGCAGGATTTTGAAGCTGAACACCTTGATTGAACCGATCGAATGATCATGGCCCAAGCCCGCGCCGCATACATGATCGTGGTCGCAGCGCTATTGGCGTGCTTTCTGATCGGCTGCCAAAGCGCCGGGCCGCAGTATGCACGACCCCTGCCGCCGGGGGCCCGTGCGCTGCGGAAGCTGCCGGCCGATCAATGGCCGCCGTTGAGTCCGGCGCTGCTGGCTGACCGGGCCGATCTGTTGGCCGCCGCCCAGCGAAGCCTCGCATGGTTCGACAAGCCGTCGACGCAGCAATACTTCCCCGTCGAGGGCGTCACCCACGAGCACGCGCACGCCAGCGTGTTGGCGTTGTGCCAACTGCTCGAACGCGGCGGCGCCGACGGCGAGATATTGGCGACGATCCGCGCGCAGTTCGACCTTTACCAGAGCATCGGCTGGGACGGCCGCGGCACCGTGCTGTTCACCGGGTACTTCACTCCCATCGTCAAAGCATCGCGCACGCGCACGGGGTTATTCCGTTACCCGCTATATCGCAAGCCGCCGGACCTGGTCACCGACCCGGTCAGCGGCGACGTGCACGGCCGACGGGTGGACGACCGGATCACGGCCTATCCGACCCGCCGGCAGATCGAGTCCGACCCGCACCGATGGGGATTGGCCGGCCAAGAGATTGCCTGGCTCGATGACCGGTTCACCGCCTACCTCGTACACCTGCAAGGATCGGCGAAGATTGAATTGACCGACGGCGGCAGCCTCCACCTCGGCTACGCCGCCAACAATGGCCACGAATACACCAGCATCGCGAAACTGCTGATTGCCGACGGCAAACTCGACCCCAACCGCCTGAGCCTGCCCGCCGTGCAGAACTATTTCCGTGCAAACCCGCGGGACCTTGACCGCTACCTGCCCCGCAACGACCGGTTCA
>CAUYYV010000044.1:0-15565 GCA_963577075.1 Phycisphaerae bacterium | reverse complement strand
TCGACATTGTCGAGCACAGCGAAGGGCAGCGACGCGTCGATGATCCAGTTGGTGCCGTCGAAGTGACCGATCTCCCATTGGCTGGCGTCGGAGTCGCCGCCGGCGAACTTGAAGTCGGCAGCGCTCTGATAATCGAAGATCAGGTACGCGTTGACCAGCGAGGCGGTATCAGCCATGTAAAGCCCCGCGGAGATCCTTGTCTGGGTAGGCAGCGAATCGCCAATATCCAACAGCGTAATCGCATCCGAACCCGGCGCCGCCGGTCCACCCTCGTAACGCTCATTGATAACTGACCATACACCCGACACCGGCACGAAAAAGTCGGCGACGGCATCGTTGAAATCTTCGGTGTGCGGCAGCGTTGCACTGGGGTCGCCGTCATATTCGATCATCAACACCGGTCGATTCTCTGGCGTCGGATGATCGCGTGTATCGAATCGCTTGGTGGTCGTGTCGGCCGTCTCGTTGCCGATAAGCATCCAGCCGAAGTTCGCCGACGAATTATCCAGCCAAGCCTGCACGTCGGCTACAAGCTGTGCCGACGACCAAGAATAGAAATCAATGCCATCGACCGAGGTGGATGCGGACGCGGTCGGGACAAAGTCACCTCCGGCGGTCGTCCAGAAATCGGTGTCGTATTGCGTGTGCAACCAGGTGGCATCACCCGATTCGGCAACGGCGCCGTCACCTTCCTGGCTCGGCGCATTCGAGGCGCCCTCACCCCAGTCAGTCAATACGCGGTGTAGCGACACGTCCTGCGGGCCCGCAATCGTCCGCGACATGTGCAGCGTCAGGCTGGCGCTGATGATCTGTGAGCCGGCCGACACCACCGACGAAAGGTCAAACGCGAGCAAACCCCGCCGCGCCGCAAAGTTGCCCTGACCCGCGGTAACGCCGGTGATCATGTACTGGCCCGACCCGTTGCTCACCGTGCCGTTGACGTTTTCGTAAAGCGTGTTGTCCTTGAACGAGCCAAGTGATGTGACAACGTTGGTAATCTGCACATCACTGCTCTGCGCTTCGCCCCCGATGCCCGCCACCGACAGCAACAGGCGCGGCTCAAGCGGCTCGATGGGCAACGGCGCGACACGGCGCCGCTCAGGCACAGGATGCTGCTGGCGCCTTGACCACCAGTATCGCTGCCCCCAACGATACCGACGCGCCGATGATATACCCTCGATGGGGCGCTCCTTGACGGACCGCGATTTCATCGCTTCTCAATCCTCCAGAATCGAAAACTGCGGCCAGACAGTCTGGGGCAACAATCCCCCCGCACACCCCTTCGTACACCCACCGTCTAATTACCCTTAATTTTACCGCCAAATTGCCGAAATCCAACCAAATTTTCAGGTCTGACTGAGGGGAGCCACACTCAAGGTTTTTCCCCGTTTCAAGCCCGTGAGGGTAGTGAACCGGCGTTCATCACACGTTTTGTCCGGCAGCCGGCTGGGCTTTCCGGCAAGTTATAGGGCATTTGCTGTGATTGTCCCGGGCCCCGTCAGAGATTTACTTCTAGCCGATGGCCTCTTCAAACCGGGCCCGCTGATCGGCTGGAAGCATGTCAAATACCGGCTTCTGTTCGCAGCGGTGTAGAGCCCAGTCGTACACGGTTGCAACTTGTTGGGCTTTCACGTCCCACGTGAAATGCTCGAACACACGTTGGCGTGCACGATCACCCATGCCTCGGATCCTGTCGGTGCACCCGGCCAGGTCACCGAGAATCTCACGCAGTCGCCTGATAATGTCTTGACGAGATCCCATGGGAATGCGAAAGCCGGTGTCTTCAGTCACCAGTTCACCGGGCCCCGCGTAGTTCACAACAACTGGGACGAGTCCAAGCGCCATGGCTTCAATGACGACGGCGCCTCCAAACTCTCGAACGGCCGGAAAACCAAACACGTCTGATTGCACGAGGCGTCGCTGGAGATTTCTGTGCTCAACGGCGCCGTCCAGTCGGACCCCACCACCGATTTTCTCCTTCGTTACCAACGCCTGCAAACGGGGCATTTCTGGCCCGTCGCCAACGATGTCGATGACAAGTTTGTCGTCACGCACGAGGGCCGCTGCCGCCTCGATGAGCATGTCCGCACCTTTATACGGCACCAGCCGGCCAACGAAGGCGACGCGCAGGGGCGCAACGACCCGACGATCAACCTTGGTGCTAAAACGTGCCGGATCGATGCCATTTTCGGGTATGTAGACGCATTTATTTCGGTAGGCACTCGGCACTTGTCGCAGCGTGTCCAACGAACCAACAATGATGGCCGACGCATGACGCCGTGTAGCGTGGTAACCCGGCATCATCCTGTGGACACCGCGAATATATGACAACCATTCCCGTTCCTTGCGACGAACAGCATCGAAGCCCTTCGGCCAGGGTACACCGCCGTTGACAGGCCCCCATACAAAAGGCACGCCGGCATTCGCGCATTTTGCGGCGATCATGCTCGGTATTGTGGGACTCAGTGGCGTGATACGGTGCACCACATCAAACTCTCCGGCGATGATGCGCCGACCCAACCGCCGCCAGACCAACCGTTCGAAGTAGTAATAAGACGGCAGCGCCAAGGCTGTCGCCGTGGTCCACCCCTTCTGCGTGCCGAAGCGCAAGACTTTCGCCGCGGTTTGGAGCGGCCGTGCAAGGGCCTCCGAATTGATAGCGGTAAAGTCACTTCCCTCCCGCCACCCGGCACGCAAAATAGCGTCTCGGTTTCGGATCTGTGTCACCACGTGGGCATCGACGACATCTCGCAGCGCGCTTGCGTGGGACCAACCCTCCAAGGGGACGCTCATCCACTCGGGGTTGGCCGCTTCGGCAATTAGAAGGACGCGAGGCCGATCGCGCCGCAACCCTGTCAGGCTGGCGGATTTCAAGGAACCCCCGCATGCCAATCGCACGACAAAGTATCCCTCCGCCTAACGGTCCCGCTGGTGTTGCTCAAAGAAGCAGGCCTCGGCCCGCCTAGCACACGTATCAGCGTCATTCACCATTTTCCGTATCCAACGGAAACGGTAAACTTCGTGCCAACCCCCCAGGCCGGATCGACACCGCCCCGGGCATTGATTATGTTCGCGCCCATTGGGGCGCGTGTCAATGCTCTAGTGAGGCGATACACGCAATTCCGGCACGACCCGACATATTTTAGCGCCAAGGTCAAGGTGCGTTGGCGTGGCTGTTGAGATTCCATGAATAATTCAGAAATGGAACACGCGGTGCCTGGTCAAACGAATGAGACGCCGCTCTCGGGTCCGAGTATCCAGACCGCCAGATCATTGAGCAGCTTGGCCAGGAAGAAGTTGGCGACGATGATTGCGATGAAACTGGTCACGAACGCGTCGGTCGCCGCCCGCCCGACGCCCGCTGCACCGCTGGTGCAGTAAAAGCCCTTGTAGCAACTGATCAATCCAATCGCCAGGCCGAAGAAGACGCTTTTGATCAGCCCGGTAAACACATCGAAAGGGATAATGATGCTGGCCGAGTAGGCCCAGTAGTCATCGGCGCTGACACCGAATCCGCGCACGGTGATGATGTATCCGCCCAGCACGCCCAGCAAATCGCTGAACACGGTCAGCAGCGGGATCATGGTGACGCAAGCGAACACGCGTGGCACGACCAGGTGGGCGATCGGGTCAACACCCATGGCGCGCAGGGCGTCGAGCTGTTCGGTGACGCGCATAGTGCCCAACTCGGCGCTAACCGCGCCGCCGACGCGGCCGGCGAGCATGACCGCGGCCAGCACCGGGCCGATCTGTTTGACCACCGAGACACCGATGATCCCACCGACCCGCACCTCCTGGCCGATGGACAGGAACGGCTCGTACATCTCGACGGCCAGCACCATGCCGATAAACACGCCGACGAGCATGATCACCGGCGCACTACGCGTACCGATCTGATGGAACTGCCACATGACCAACTGGGGTCGCATCCAGCGGCGCGGCCGCAGCAGGAGCCACCACGTCGTCACGGCGCAGAAGCGCATAAACCGACCGAATCCTTCGATCGTGCCGATGATCCCGCCGCCCAGGGTGGCGACCTGTGATAATGCCATGGTGATACATCATACCGGGACGGCGGGGTCGTACCCGAAGCGCAGAGCCGACCCCTTTACCAAACGGTAAATGTCAATCGGCCTACACCCTGATCGTCTCACGCAGCTTGTACCAGTCTTCCCGGCTGATCGTCTTGCCCATCGCACCGACGGCCTGCTCGATTTGCTCGGCGTTCTTGATGCCGACGATCGCGCAATCGATAGCGGGGTGCATCAGCGTCGCCGCCAGTGCCAGTTGGAGGACCGACAGGCCGTATCGCTCCGCCATTTCGCCCGACTGCCGCACACGATCGCACAACATCTTGAATCGCTCACCCGTGAAGTCCACCTTGTCCTTGCGCAGGTCGTCGAATATTTCATCACCGTGAAACTTGCCCGAGAGCATCCCCCAGTGCAGCGTGCTGTAAACCAGCACGCCCACGTCTTGCGCCAGGCAATACGGCAGAATATCCGCTTCAATCTCGCGGCGCAGCAGGCTGTAGGGCGGCTGACAGGAGGCGAAGTTGCCGTGTCGGTGGCCTAGGCGCATCTGCTCGACGGTCCAATTGCTAACGCCGTAAGCGCGTACCTTGCCCCGCTCGACCAGTTTTTCCATCGCCGCAACGATTTCCTGTGGATGAGCAAGCTGATCATAAAAATGGCACTGGTACAGATCGATGTAATCCATCTGCAATCGCTTAAGGCTGGCATCGCACTCGGCGAGAATAAAATCGTGCGACAGATCGCCGTGGCGGTGCCCGTCGGGATAGAAGTGGGCGAAAACCTTGGTCGCCAGGACGACCTGGTCTCGAGGCAGTTTCGCCAGGGCCCTACCGACCACGCGCTCTGATTCGCCGTCGCCGTAGGCGTTGGAGGTGTCGAAGAAATTGACGCCCAACTCGAACGCGTGGCGCATGGCATCGACGATCGGCTGCTGCGGCGGATTGTTCCAGAAGGGCGAGACCTGCCACGTGCCGAAGCAGATGGGCGAGACCTGCAAATCAGTTCGCCCGAGGCGGACACGCTCGGTCATGTCTTCGATCCGATGATAAACGGAAACTGGCCGTGCTTGGCCTTGGAAAACTGTACGAGCACGGGCACGAACGCCTCGACGAGCATCTGGAAAATTTGTCCGCCCTTGTAGGCGGTCGCAGCCCTTGGGTCGCCGATACCCGTGTCACTGGTGGCGGCGGCCCACTCGCGACTCGCCCAGACACCCGGCGTCGAGGTTAACGCGGGCAACTGGCTTTCGGTCAACGCGCCGTCGCCCGCGGTCTCCAGCGGCTCGACCCACTCGCCTTTGAGGTGCAGCATCAGGCTGGTCTCGAACTCGTCGGCGTGATCGCCGTCTGAAACCTTCAGCAATTTGCGCATCTTCGGCGCAACCTGCCAACCGTGGACCTGCACGATGTAGATCGGCAGATCGAACATCACGTCGCGGATCAACGGCTTGAACTCGTTGCCGCCGTGAAAATTAAGCACGATCAACCGGTCGATCCCCTGGCGAACCAGGCTTTCGGCGGTGTCACGCAGGACGGCCAGTTGCGTCGAGGCCCGCATGGTGATTGTCGCGACCTGTTGCAACTGCGTGTGATTGACCCCAAACGGCACCGCAGGCAACATCAGGCAGGCGGCGCCTTGGGTATTGGCTTGGCGCACGGCCTCTTCGCCGAGCGCCTCAGCCTCAATCACATCCGTCCCCTGCGGCAGGTGAAAATTGTGCGCCTCGGTAGCACCCCAAGGCAGCACCGCAACGTTCGGCTTCAGTTCCAGCAACTGCCGGTAAGTCGCCTCATGCAGCACGTAAGGTCGGTTTTTGTGTGCCATGACACTACTACGAACTTCGTACGGCTCGTGTGAGCAACCACCGGCTATCGGCATCATCCGATGGCAGTAAAACACAAAGCCGCTGATAAGGCAAACCTCATGACAACCGGGTTTTGCGGCAGTACAATACGGCAATTGCAACCGCGGCTACCGTATTCTACGGATAGCGCCGATTGGGAGATTGATGCCCCAAACGATGGACCTAATCGAGGCGATGATTCTCGCGGGTGTACTAACCGGCGCGTGCCTTCCCCTGCTGGGCCTGATGCGCCGGGTGCGCCGGGCATGGCCACAAACAGTGGCGGCGACAGCCCTGTTCGGCTTTTTTACCGCTGCGGCAGTCTCATCCGTGGCCATGCGTCCGCCGCCGATCAATGAGTTGGATATCACGTACCGACCGATCCGCGCATATCGTGACGGTGAGATTTCATCCGAGACCTGCCGGGCCTGTCACCCCCGAGAGCACGCGACCTGGCACAAATCATTTCATCGCACCATGACACAGGTGGCAACGCCGCAAACGGTGCGCGGCGATTTTGACGACGTCACTCTCCGCCTCAGAGGATACTCGTTTCAACTGAGCCGCAAAGGTGACGAGTACTGGATCAACATGAGCGATCTCCATAATGCAAGTCGGCAATTCGGTCCGTCAATTCGTCGCGTGGATAAGCGGGTCGTGATGATCACCGGATCACATCACATGCAGATTTACTGGTACCCCACGGGTGAGGCACGCAAGCTGGGCCAGTTGCCGTTTGTATACCTGATCAAGGAACAGAAGTGGATCCCGCGAAGCGCGGCCTTCCTGAAACCGACGCCACAGGGTCTCGAGGACGAGACAGGCCGATGGAACGCAATCTGCGTGCAATGTCACACGACGCAAGGCCGGCCCCTGATCGATCTCGACAACGGAATGATGGAAACACGCGTGACGGAGTTTGGCATCTCGTGTCAAGCGTGCCACACTGAAGGTCGCGATCATGTCGAACTCAATCGCGATCCCCAGCGGCGGTATCAGTTTCATCTCAGTAATCAGCGTGACACCTCCATGGTGCAACCGCAGCACCTGACAGCACAGCGTTCGACCCAGGTATGTGGGCAGTGCCACGGCCTCTACGAACATTGGACGATTGACAACTTGGTACGCTACAACGAGCATGGCCCGGATTTTCGGGCGGGCGACGATCTCGAAAAGAAGCGCCTGATCATTCAACAGAGCAAGATCCCGCGGGTCGACCGCATGCGCCAAATCGCAGAAGGTAATCCGGGATACATGGACTCCCTTTTCTGGTCCGACGGCATGGTGCGCGTGTCAGGGCGGGAGTACAACGGACTGCTGGAGACGCCGTGCTTCAATCACAACGATGAACCGAACCGCATGTCATGTCTTTCCTGCCACACAATGCACGCCCCGGCCGACGACAGGCCCATCGAAGACTGGACCAATGATCAGTTGAAGGCCGGTATGCGCTCGAATCAGGCCTGCACGCAATGTCACGACAAGGATTACGACACCGACGCGAAACTGGTCGAGCATACGCATCACGAACCGGATTCAACCGGCAGCCTCTGCTACAACTGCCACATGCCGTACACGACCTACGGGCTTCTCAAAGCCATCCGCAGCCACACCGTCGACAACCCGACCGTGCAAGCCAGCATTGAAACCGGCAGGCCCAATGCGTGCAACCAATGCCACCTGGACAAGACGCTGGCGTGGACGAGCGGCCATCTCAAGGACTGGTACGGCAAGAAGGCGCCGACGTTGGACGAAGATCAGCAGAAGATCGCCGCCTCCGTGCTCTGGTTGCTCAAGGGCGACGCCGGCCAACGCGCCCTGATGGCTTGGAGCTACGGATGGGAGACGGCCCGCGCCATTTCGGGCGAGGACTGGATGGCGCCCTATCTCGTGCAACTTCTGGTCGACCCCTACGAGGCAGTGCGTTACATCGCCAACCGATCGCTGCACCGCCTGCCACGGTTCAAGGATTTCGATTACAACTTCCTCGAGCCCAGCCAAGCGCGTCAGTCCGCATGGTTGCAGGGCTTGGTGCGATGGGGCAAGGCGGACCAATCGACCGGCGATGCCATTCTGATCGATCACCGCGGCGCACTTCAGCTTGACGAGTTTCAACGCCTGTTCGATCAACGTGACAACCGTCCGGTCAAACTTAACGAATAGGCTTCTTTGTCGGGAGGTCGTCAATGAAATGCACTGCTGTTGTCATGCTGGTCGCTGTCATATCTTCTGCCGACAGGGTTGCTTCTGGCGTTAATGCTGCTGCCATCACTTCGAGTACGGATCCACTGTTTGTTTAATGATGCATCCATCATCGACTTCTCCGGGGTTCCCCCTCTTCACCGTCAACCCAACCATCTCGGGAGTTTCGTTCACCGGGATTGGGTTTGCTGTTGTGACAATTACCGAATCCCTGGCTGCGGGGGCATCACAACGAGGGACCCTGAATCGCCACAACATCCACATTCCATCCTAGATACCCGCCAGTGCATTGGGGCAGATTTCTTCGGGTTAGCCCCTGCCAAACAATTATTATTATGATTCGCATGCCGTATAATCCGGCCCGTGGGACGAACGTCCTGCACGGTTGGGGCGGACATGTCCGCCTGCGGTGACGGGGGATGCGGAGGCTGATACATGTCATACCTGCTGGGCATCGACGTGGGGACGTCGGCAACCAAGGCGCTGATCTGTGATCATCACGGCAAGGTGCGAGCGACCGCAACGGCGGGGCACGACATCAGTTCGCCCAAGCCAGGCTGGTCGCAGCAGGACCCGCGGCAATGGTGGTCGGCGACATGCACGGCGACCAGGGCGGTGCTGCGTAAGGCAAAGGTCAGGGGTTCGCAGGTCAGCGGCGTCGGGTTGTCGGGGCAGATGCACGGTTCGGTGTTCCTGGCAAACGACGATCGGCCACTAAGGCCGGCGATCCTGTGGAACGACCAACGCACCACGGCAGAGTGTGCCCTGATCGAGCGGAAGGCCGGCGGACGGCGGAAGTTGATCAACATGGTCGGCAACCCGGCGTTGACCGGGTTTACCGCACCGAAGATATTGTGGGTGCGCCGCCACGAACCGAGGGTGTACGAGAAAACGCGGCACATCCTGCTGCCCAAGGATTACATCCGCTACTGCATGACCGGCGAGTACGCAACGGAGGTCGGCGATGCGTCGGGCACGCTGCTGCTGGACGTTCGCAAGCGGGCATGGAACGGCAAGCTGATGTCGCTGTTGGGGATTGATGCGGACCTGCTGCCGCGGTGCCACGAATCGCACGTGGTGTCAGGCGAACTGCACCAGGCGGGCGCCAAGGCGTTGGGGTTGCCTCGCGGCACAGCGGTGGTCGGCGGCAGCGGCGATCAGCCGGCGGGTGCGGTGGGCAATGGCATCGTCAGTGCGGGCGTGGTCAGCGCGACGCTGGGCACGAGCGGCGTCGTGTTTGCCCATGCCGACAAGCCGACTTACGACCCCAAAGGCAGGGTGCACACGATGTGCGCCGCGGTGGCGGATAAGTGGTGCGTGTTCGGGTGCATGCTCTCGGCCGGCGGGTCGTTCCAGTGGTTCCGCAATCACATGTCGCAGCCCGAACTGGCCGAGGCGTGTCGGCGCAAGTGCGATCCTTATGAACTGCTGATCGAGCAAGCCAGGCGAGCCGAGCCCGGCTGCGAAGGGCTGTTTTTCCTGCCCTATCTGACCGGCGAGCGGTGCCCGCACGCGGACCCGGACGCGCGAGGTGGATGGATCGGGCTGACCGGCCGGCACGATCGGACCGCGATGATCCGGTCGCTGCTCGAGGGCATAACATTCGGCATGGCCGACGCCCTGCAGATCATGCAGCGGATGGGCCTGAAGATCAGCACGGTGCGCCTTTCCGGCGGTGGGGCGCGAAGTGAGTTCTGGCGCCAGCTTCAGGCTGACATCTACGACAAGCCGGTGGTGACGATCAACACCGAGGAAGGTCCCGCGTACGGCGCGGCCATCCTCGCCGGGGTCGGCACGGGCGTGTGGAGCAGCGTCACCCAGGCATGTCGCGCTGTGATCCGTGAAACCGCAAGGCGACGGCCCAATCATCACCGGGCACGGCTCTACTGCCAACGCCATCGCCAATACCAGCGGCTTTACACGGCGTTGCACGGCGAGTTCAAGCGCCTGGCGCGACTCGCGTAGATTGCTATCAGTTAGGGTGTTACCTGTAACTGATAGGATCTTCTTGTCGGCGTGCATTAGCAAAGCGTCGATCGAATCTGCTGACGGAAACAACAGTCGTCACCTCAGCGTCGGGTCGTTGACATAGGCCAAAGCACATCGAGTCCTTCCGGTCTCCCGGCGGAAGTTTCAGGCCGTGTTCACGGTGACAAGCAAGGTAATATCATTGGCGGCGCGGTTTGTCACAGACGAATCCGTATTGCCGTGTTGACCGCTGCGAGATACGGCCAGCCCGCAGGCGAACCTGCCGCGCCGAATATGATACTGTTAGCCCGCTAGTACGCCCGCACGGCCCGAGGTTACCTTCCACATGCTTGAGCAGATCGATCATGTAAACTTGGTGGTGCAGGATCTCGACACGATGGTCGATTTCTACTGTCGGGTGTTGGGCATGAAGGTGACCAGGCGGGTGACGATCAGCGGCCCGTGGATCGACGCGGTGGTCCTGCTGGCGGAGGTAAAGGCTCAGGTGGTTTACCTCGAACTGGGCCGGGGCCCGCGGGTGGAGTTGATCCGCTACGACAGCCCGGTGACCGATCGGCCCAACGGACTAGACCACGCCCACACGCCTGGGCTTCGGCACCTGGCGATGCGTGTCACGGACATCGACACCACGGTCGACAAGCTGCGTCGCGCAGGTGTCAAGCCGTTCGGACCGGTCATGCAGGTACCCGATGAACAAGTTACTTACAGCGATGGCATGCGCAAGCGGTTGGTGTACTTCGCCGATCCGGAAGGCAACCTGTTGGAGCTGTGCGAGTACCGGTGACGCAGCGGATGCTCGATCCGTTTGTCAGTGAATTGGGGGCTGGCATTGCCGTTTGGGTGCAACTCGGTTTATCCGTGCAGTTGGTGGTTGGCGGGCAATTTAAACGGAGGCACGTCACCTTGCGGATCAGGATGCCCAGCATACACCCGACACGTTCGTGGGCATGTATGCGAACTGTGATAAGAAGTACAAGGTGGACGAGAGTTTCTACGGCAAGCACCTCTGCTGCACCAGGTATCAGCACGGGATCTCGGCCTGCGAAAATGTGCGCTAGTGGCGCAGCGTGATTGCTGATACCGCCGAGCGTTACGGCGACAGCGACGCCGTAGCGGCCGCGATGATCCCGGGTAAACCGCAGCGTGCCAAGCCCGGCGGTCGATAGTTATAATAATCGCCATGGCCAATCAGAAGATCGCCGAATCTGTACTCCGTTATCACCGCAAGAACCCACTGCGCGTGGCGTTCGCCACGCTGACGATCATCGTCCAGCACGGCGCCGACGCGATCGAGCAGGTTTACCTGGAACTTGAGCAGCGGGGTTTGGTCGAGCCGATTCACCACACGGTCATGCGTGACGGCAAGCAGCGTGCCTGCTATCGGATCACCAAGCAGGGACTAACCTCCACGGAAACGGATTTGCATGTTGAGACCGAAGGTGGACAGGAAGGCGAAACCGCGCCAGCAGCGGGCGCGGAAGCGTCATGAATATCACGTCGATATCCAGCATATTTCGCTCTGCAGCCTCATCTGCGGGCCTGCGGAGGGAGACTATGCGGGCTGGGACTCGTCCTGCGCGACCCAGTGGCGAAACAGCGGCTTGGCCTCGTCGGGAAGGTTGTTGAACACGTCACTCGACACGGGCGACAAGGCGTTCTCGCGGTCGCCGGTCTCATCCACCATGCGCTTGCGTTCCTCACTGCCGACGAGTAACACGTCGAGGTTGAGCCACCACGGCGCAAAACGGATCGCCATCGAGACGCGTGACTGCGATGACCCGTTGTGGTTGGCCGCGTGCCACAGCCGGCTGTCGAACATCAGCACCGAGCCGGCCTCGCCGGTGACCAGCAGTTCGGTCGGGTAAGGCTCGTTGGCATCGACACCCATGTCCGTGGTCGGATTCGTGTTGATGCGGTGGCTGCCGGGCACGACCAGCGTGCCGCCGTTTTCCCGCGTAAACGGGGAAAACATCCACAGCGAGGTCAAGTGCATGCAAAAATCAGGATACGGCACGGGGATGTGCCCGGCGTTGCGCTGGTTGAACGGCCAGTCGGCATGCCAGGCGGTGCGAGGATTGCCTGGATCGTTGATCTGCGACGATGTGAACGAGACACGAAAGTGCGGCCCGAACAGAGCGCCTATCACCTTCGTCATCCGCCGTTCAACCAGGTACGGTACGAACGACTGATTGTGATTGATATACATCGAGACGTGCGTCACGCCTACATCGGCTTTGATCTGTGGGTTGCACTCGCGCTCGGCGACCTCGAGAACGCTCTGACGGATTGCGTCGACCTTGTTCGGCGGAATCACCTGTTCGAAAATCGTAAATCCGTTGTCACGGATCTCACGCAGATATTGCTCAGTGGTCATCACTTGGCCTCCGTGATCCAGCGGTTGTGACACACGGCCGCGACCCTTAGTTTAATGGAAGAGCAAGACCACTGCCAAGTACACCGGCGACTCACCCCATTGCCGGTGGACCGGATCCTGCGGAGTCTGATAAAAATAATGACAAGCGAACGAATCCTACACGTAGTAAAGATTGGCGGAAGCCTGTTGGACCTGCCGGACCTGCCGCAACGGTTTGAGATGCTGCGCCGGCGGTGGCGCGAACAACTACTGGTGATCCTCGTCGGGGGCGGGCGTGCCGCCGACCTGGTGCGCAACTTCGACCGACGGTTCGGGCTCGACGAAACACAAGGCCATTGGCTGGCCGTGCGCGCCATGCAATTAAACACGTACCTGCTCGCGCCCATTCTGCCCGATTGCCGAATCGTCACCGACCATCGTGAATACAAAGCGGCGCGTCATTTGGCGAATATCCTGCTCATCGACCCGCTTGCCTGGCTCGAACGCGACGAGGCGGCGGGCGTGGCGGTGCCGCATTGCTGGACTTTCACCAGCGACTCGATCGCCGCGCATCTGGCCAACCGCCTCGGTGCCGCCAAGCTCACACTGCTCAAGTCGGCGACACCGCCGAACGAAAACAACATGCAGGCCGCCTCGGCCTGCGGCTTGGTTGACAAACAATTTGCTGAAACAGTCGGCGCCATCCCATCTATTGAATTGATCAACCTCCGCGCTAACCCGTTCGTAGCAGATAACGCAACAACATCAGGCCAGTATCGGTAAACAAATCATGATTCGCAGGAATCCGCCGAGATAGCCTGTAGCAAGACCGGCCATAGGCAGCCCAGGGTAAAATGAAGGAACCTCGCCTGGCTCAAAGACAATCGTCTTGGGGTGACAGCGCCTAGCTGACAACGCATCCCTTGCTATCCCGTTAGAAGTCGAACAACAATTTCTTATGAGTTTCATCCGCGTAATTTTTGTTTGTTGAGGATGTCGCTACCGTGAAATAGGGTTTTCTCGGATAGCGTGAGGCTGAGAATTTGGAGGATTTCATCGAGGATGCGGTCAAGGGCGAGTTGCTTCCTCACGATGGCGACACGTACATGAGCACGCTATCGACGACGGGAGCATGACGCCGCCAGACTGCCGAGCAAGAGCATCGCAAACACCGCCGGCTCGGGGACTTGATTGACGCTGATCGAGTCGTAGAGATTGACCGTTGTGCTATAAGAGCGGCCGCCGAGTACGACGGCAAATGCCGTGTCGCTGCTGTAGTCATACAAGCCAGTTGCCGTTTCAAAGGCAAGCACATCATCCACCCGCACCTGGGCCGAACCATCCGGCGCAAAGTCAAAGACATAGGTGTGCCACGCGTCGAAAACCGATGCGGGAGTCAGACCCGATGCGGCCGAGGGGTAACCGACCTCAACTCCGCCATCGCCATCAAATCGCGTGTAAAACTTGTAGCCGGTCCCCTGGGTGTCTGCATCGATCGTCACCTCTGCCAGGGCAGAGAGATTCAGATTGGGATTCGTGCCGATCGCCGTCGTATTCGCAAGTCCGAAGGTCAGCTCGGACCAATAAGAGGCAGACTCGATGTAGGCATTGATCGAAACGCGAACGCCACCGGAGAGGGCAAAGGTGTCTGCCGAGACAACACCACTATGATACAAACCGTCGCCATTGGGATCGAGAGAATAACTGCCTGTTGCACTGCCACCGCTCTGGAGCACCGGCAACGGATACCCCCAACTGCTCCAGCGAGCAGAATCGATGCTGCCAGACTCCCAGTCTTCGGCAAAGGGAGGCACAAATTCCGCCCGCGCGGTTGACGGAACCAGCGCGAGAGAAGCGATGAGGCCGATGGCCCACAGGCCGGCAACAACCTGACATCGAAAAAATGTCCAGAAAAAACATCGCGTCGAATGCCCTCAAATGACGGGTTAGCCCTCTCCCACGAGGATGTGAAGCACGCTTCACAGGATACTAGAAACGCAATCGGACGATAAAACAAGGATTATTGTGCAAAAATCATCAGCTTTGTCCCGTATCGGGCCGTTTCGGGGGGTTAAAATCAATGCGGTCGGCCCACCCCGTAATCCTCATCCGCAAGCCAGACGCCGCAGAATCCATTGTTTCAATACCGTTCGATCATCGGACTCGAATTGGATTTCGCCTCGCTACTACCGACTCATGTCACCCAGCTGCAAAGTACAGCACCCGGGACACATGTCGCTGGCCAACTCGCGTGGAGCGTTACTCATCGGCTGGCCACTTATCTTGATCGGGGAAAATCGCCAACGATATCGGGCGGGTCAGTGGTGGTTGTTTCCGTTGCCCTCACGAAACGCGCGGGGGCTGACGCCGACCATGCGGTGGAACGTGCTGGTGAAGTGCCCGTGACTGGCAAACCCGGTCGATCCGGCGATGGCACCAATTTGAAGCCGGCTGGAGGTCAACAGCCATTTGGCCATCTGCAATTGCAGGCGTTGCAGGTATTGCTTGGGGCTGATGCCGACGACCCGTGAAAACAGCCGGTGGAAGTGGAACGGACTGACCTGCACAGCGCTGGCGACGTCATGGAGGCTCGGCGACTTGTCGAATTGATCATGCAGATAGGCCAATGCCGCGGCAATGCGCAAGTCGTCGACAACGCCGACGGCGGGCGGATCGTCCTCGGCCAGATCGCGAAGTTCGACGTACCAATGCTCGCCGCCAGTCACGTTCACAGCGTGAGTCCTGCAAAAGCGCACCCAGCGGCGGCGGTCTCCCAGATCGAGGTTGAAGTCGTGTAGTTGGCTGTTGCCCAGGCGCGGCCAACGCTGCTCAACGACCGGGTGAAGCGACTGCACCAGTTGCTTGAGCATGTTGCCCTGCTTGAGCAGGTGTAGACGGGTCAGCGGGTCGGCGTGAATCAGCCGGTCATCGTAGCCAATCAGAAGCCGGCCCATGCCCCGCTCAGCAATATGGTCAAACCCGACCTGCCAGCAACGAATCATCAACGCGGCGATCTGTTGCTCATGGCGGGTAAACGGCTGAGACTGGCGACCGAACAGGACACACCACCAGCCGCGCTGCCGCGGTGCGGCGGGCAAGGCGTGGACCATGAGGTGCTGATGCTGCCCAAGCGGATCTGAAGAG
>CAUYYV010000043.1:0-15630 GCA_963577075.1 Phycisphaerae bacterium | reverse complement strand
TTGGACAATGAGTACCTGCGCCGCAGTCACAAGCTGATCCGCGTTCGTAAATTTTTCCGCACCAATGAGGTGCTGGTGCTCATGGAGATGGTCGATGGCCACACACTCGAGCAGTACAAGCCGGTCGACTTTATCGAGGTCTGCAACATCTGTGCCAAGGTGGCCACGGGCCTTGAGGTGATGCACAACGCCGGTTATGTCCACGCCGATATCAAGCCGAACAACATCCTCGTTGCCGACCACTTGAAGGTGAAACTGATCGACTTCGGGCAAAGCTGCCCGGATGGAACGATCAAGGAGCGGATCCAGGGCACACCCGATTACATTGCGCCGGAGCAGGTGCGGCGAAAAAAGATCACGCCCCGCACGGATGTGTTCAACCTCGGCGCTACGATGTATTGGCTGCTGACGCGCAAACACGTACCGACGCTGATCCCCAAGCCCGGCCAGGAGATCGGTAAGCGCAAGACCCAGCCCGACCGCGGCCCGCCCCCGCACGAACTGAACCCGAAGGTGCCCCCGGCCCTGTCCACGCTGGTGATGAACTGTGTCGAGAACCGTCCCGAGGATCGGCCCGCGGATATGGCGGCCGTGATCCGCCGGCTGGAACTGGCGGTGCACCAGCTCGAGGAGGGCAGTGAAAAGGCGCCCCCGGCTACTTGAGCACGCCGATCGCGGCGGATTACTCGGCGCCGATTGACAAGGAAACCGCGCATGTTCAGGCCGCCGGCTGCCTGCGTGGCGGCGATCATCCTCATTGTCACGCCTGCGCCGGGCAGAGGCGATCGGTAGACTCAAACGCCAACTTTACGCGGAGCAAGACCGCAAGGAAGGTTTGTGGCAGGATAATGCAGGCATCAGCGCGTTGGTTGTCCACGCCCTGCTGGTCAGCGGCGAAAGCCCGCAGCATCCGCTGCTGGCGCGCGCTATCGCGAAATTGGTGAAGCTTAAGCCGGCCCGCACCTATTAACGTGGCCGTACGTGCTCATGTCTGGTCACGCCTGCCCGGCAGGTATCTGCCCCTGCTCGAGCGTGATGCGATGTGGTTGCTCAGTGCCCACGATGGCCACGCCCGCTTCCGCTATACCCGCCGGCCGGTCAACTTCGACCACAGTGTCACCCAGTATGCACTGCTAGGGCTGTGGGAGTCGGCCAAGCGAGGCGTCGAGGTGCCAAAATCCTTCTGGAAACAGGCAGAAAAGCATTTCATCACGGCGCAGAACCACGACGGTGGGTGGGGATACCATCTTCAAGACGAGTCGACCGGGTCGATGACCGCGGCGGGCCTGACCGTGCTGCTGATTACGCAGCAGCAACTCGACGCCAATCGACCCACCTCACCGGAGTCGCTGCGGCAAGCGATCGGCCGGGGCTTCGCCTGGCTCGATGATCGGTTTGATGGGCCGCGGAACATGACCGCAACGGGCAGTGATGCCGGACACAACTATTACTACCTCTACTCGATCGAGCGTGCGGCACTGGCCAGCGGCGTCAAGTTCATCGGCGGGCGCGACTGGTTTCAGGCCGGCGCCCGCTTCGTGATTGAAGACGTGGCCGAGGACGAGGGCGGCTTGGGCGGCAGCATCGGGCCCGGCCGGGTGGTGGATCGCGCTTTTGCTCTTCTGTTTCTGGCGCGTGGTCAGGTGCCGACGTGGATCACCAAGCTTGCATTGCCCGGTTATCAGTGGAACCTGCGGCCCAATGACATCAATCGGTTGACGGCCCACCTGAGCAACGTGCGTGAAAAGGAAATCCGCTGGCAGACGGTGAGCCTCGATCAGCCAGCCGAGGCGTTTGCCAATACGCCCGTCGCGTACTTGACGGGTCGCGAAGCGATCAAGATGACCGCCGATCAACTATCGAACCTGCGCCGCTACCTCGATCGCGGCGGGTTGCTGGTTCTCAACCCGTACAACGATTCGACCAGGTTCGCCCGCTCGGCCAATGACCTGGCCGCGGCGCTCTACCCGCACCTGTCGATCATCTGATTTACAATGCCCTGCACCGCGTACGTGCCGACACCAGATATCGCCACCAGGTCGTCAGCAACGGTGCGCGTGACCTGATCGTCCTGACCGGCCGCGATTGGGGAAGGTCATTTCGATCGCGCGCCGTTGGTTGCAGTCGTTCCTGGAAGATGGCGACCAACCTGTTTACGATTGTGACCGATAGGGGTCACGCCCCGCTACGCTTGGCCATGCCGTTCGAGCACCGCGGGCAGCGGCCGGTTACCGGGCGCGTCACCATCGTCCGGGCGCGTTATGCCCAACGCGATGACCACGGAATTGTCGAACCGCAGGCGTGGCCTGTCTTTGCGGATTACTTTTTCAATCGCACGGGCGTTGAGTTGTCAACGCGGGATGTGGACCTGTCGTCGATCGGCCGGGTCGGCCTGCCGCTGGTTCATCTGGCCGGCGTCGAGCCGGTCAAACTCTCCAAGAGCGAGCACGATGCGATCAAGAAATACACCGACAACGGCGGCACGCTGCTGGTCGAATCCGTTGGCGGCCACGGCGAATTTGCCGCGTCAATCGAATTGCAACTGACGCAAAGCCTTGCCATCCCGCTTGTCACGCTCAATCACAACTCGCCACCGTTGAAAGGCGTTGCCATCAGGCACAGGCGATACGTCATCGAGAAGAACAACAACACGCCTGCCCGGCGAATGTCTGCGTTTATGATTGGCAATAGGCCCGCGGTGATTGTGTGTCGTCACGATCTGTCGCTCGGACTGCTGGGCGTGCGCCATTGGGGTGTGGCTGGTTATCAACGGCAAACGGCTCGCGAATTGATCGCGGCCCTGGTGGAGCATGTCACCACGCCAGAGGCCACGTTGTGGCCAGATTTGTCCGATCAGCCCGAGGCGTCTGCAGCGTCGGTCGGCGACTCGACGCCCTCTGAAGATGAGGGCGCCTTGCCGGTGATCTCGAAATAACCCGCGATCTGTGCGCCCTTGTTGACCACTACGGTTGGTGCAACGCACCGGCCCTTCCACTGCGCCTTGGGGCCGATCACCACCGGACCGGTGCTGGCCACGTCCGCGTTCATCACGCCCAGCACTTCGACGCCGAGCTGCGCCGTCACGTTTTTGGCGATTACCCGCCCGCTGCGCTTGACCACCACGCGACCGCACGTCTGCACGCTGCTGACTGGCGAAAGCTTCTGCACGACAATGTCGGAGACCATCAGCGCGCGGTTGCACTTGGGACAGGACGTGCTCTGCGCACGGGCACTGACCTCAAACCGCCACCCGCAATAGTAGCAATGCACGGTGCAAGGGCCGGATCGTTGTCGCATGGCGAATTATGCCCAGTACTATTTGATGCTCGCCGGTTCGGCAGGATGGCCGCCCGGTGTCATGGCGGGCCTGGTTGCCGCGGCTACCTCGACCGCCTTGGCCGCCGCCGCCTTGGCGCCGTCCTTGCCTGCGCCGGGCCCGACGTTGATGTGACCGACGATCGTCGCGCCCTCGGCCGTGATCATCTTCTCGGCCACGATGTCGCCGCGGACCTGGGCGGTGGCGTTGAGCTGAACGCCCTGCGTCGCGGTAACGTCGCCCTCGATCGTGCCGTCAATCTCCACGTCATCGGCGTCGATTTGCGCCTTGCACGTGCCGCGCTCGGCCACGTGAAGGTTGCCCTTCGCCGTGATCTTGCCGTCGACCTTGCCGAGGATGCTCGCCGCACCCTGAAAAATCAACTCGCCCTTGATCTGTGCTTCTGCCGCGATCACCGTCGTTGTTTCGTCAGACTCAGCCATGAGAAGTTGCTCCAATGAACTTTAAGAAAACCCTGATCGTCTTATTTGAGGCGGTCCCGGCCCGATCGAAGGCCGAGGTGCCGGCAGTATAAACCAAATTACAGGGCATGTAGAACACGGAATTGAAATAGTGCCGCCTACAATTCGTGCTCGTGCCCCCAATGGACGTCCGCAACCCCATAACACGCCCGTGGACGTCCGCGGATGCGGGCGCAGGCCGAGTGCGTGACATGCCTTCGTCAGGCGGGTGGCGCAGCCGCGGATCGACTGCGAACACGCGGTCAGTGCATGTATTCCTGGAACAGCGGGGTGGAAAGGTATCGCTCGCCGAAGCTGGGCAGGATTACGACGATGGTCTTGTTCTTGTTTTCCGGGCGCGCTGCCACGCGGGCCGCCACGGCGACGTTGCCACCGCTGCTGATCCCGCAGAACAGCCCTTCCTCTCTGCCCAGCCGCCTCGCCATGTCCATCGCCTCGTCGTTAGAAACCTGCTCAACCGCGTCCACGCAGTTCAGGTCGAGGTTCTTGGGAACGAACCCCGCGCCGATACCCTGAATCTTGTGCGGTCCCGGCTGGACCGGATCTCCCCGTATCGTCTGGGCGATCACGGGTGAATCTTTCGGCTCGACCGCGATGGCCTGATATTGCGACTTGCGTGGCTTGATGCATCGCGAGACACCCGTGATCGTCCCGCCCGTGCCCACGCCGGCGACCAGGATGTCGATGGCACCGCCCGTGTCCTCCCAGATCTCCAGGCCCGTCGTCTTCTCGTGCACATCGGGGTTGGCGGGGTTCTCGAACTGTTGTGGCATCCAGGCGTTGCCGGTGGTGGTCAGCAACTTGGACGCCTCCTCGATTGCGCCCTTCATGCCATTGGCTGCCGGGGTCAGCACCAGGTCGGCGCCCAGGGCCCGCAGCAGGGCTCGCCGCTCCATGCTCATCGACTCGGGCATCGTCAGCGTCAACCGGTAGCCCTTGGCGGCACAGATAAACGCCAGGGCGATGCCCGTGTTGCCGCTGGTCGGCTCGATAATGTGCGTGTCGGCGGTGATCAGCCCGTCGCGCTCGGCGGCCTCTACCATCGACCGGCCGATCCGGTCCTTCACGCTCGCCATCGGATTGAAAAACTCGCACTTGGCCAGCACCGTCGCACCGCCGGACTCGATCACCCGGTTGAGCCTGACCATCGGCGTGTTGAACACCGTTTCGGTCACGGTCGGATAGGTTTTGCCGTGCAGGACGCCGAAGTCGATTGCCGTGGTCATGTCTGTCTCCTCGATCGATGAAAAACGCGTGGGGCCCACCCCAATAGATCAAGCCGGGACTCTACTTTATTCGCACCCACCAAGCCCGGCAAATTGCTCGATGCTGGGCGGGTTGACGTTCACGGGCAGATGTGAGCCCACCAGTACGGTTCTGCGAGAAGCCCCGGTTGCCTGCCCGGGGTCTGTGTGTTGGGGCGAGGTGATGATGATAGCTGGGCGTAATATACTTGTCGGTGACGTGGGCCGCCTGGTCGGTTCGGCCCGGAACGGAATCCCATGATGCTCGAGCTAGTGGAATACACCGTCATTGCGTCAACGCCCTTGATCAGCGGCCTGTTGGTGTGGCTGTATTTCATCAGGCTGCGGATGCATCGGCGGCGCAGCCACGTTTTCCTGCGACTGATCGTGGGCAACGCGCTGGTGCTGTTGTTGCTGCTGTCGATCCTAATGGTGATAGGCGAGAGTTATTTCCGATTCTGGTACGACACGACGGATGCATCAAACCAGACGAAGACATCGATACGGTGGTTCCGCCGTCATTGGCACGCCAACGAGTCGGGCATTCGTGACAATGCGGCGCGGTACGAGAAGTTCATCCCCGCCGGCAAGAGGCGCGTGACTTTCATCGGCGACTCGTTCACGGCGGGGCACGGCATCAAGCGGGTGGAAGACCGATTTGCCAACATCACACGCCGCGCACGACCCGATTGGGACGTGCACCTGATGGCTGAATGCGATTGGGACACCGATGCGCACCTTAAACTGATAGAGAGATATGCGTCATACTATGAACTTGACACCGTCGTGGTCGTCGCGAACCTTAATGACATTCTCGACATCCTGCCGCGTTGGCACGCGTTAAGGCGAAAGCTCTGGACGGGGAAACAGCCAAATCTTTTTCTGAGGCACAGCTATCTGTTCAATCAATTGTACTATCGCTGGCAGAACGCAACCGACGAGCAGGCGCTCAGTTACTACCAGATCATCTTTGACGGGTACGCCGGTGAGTCCTGGTCAACGCAACAACAGCGGTTGGGGGCGCTGCATGAAATGGTCAAAGCCCGCGGCGGCCGCCTTGTCGTTGTGACTTTTCCATTGCTGCACGCCCTCGGCTCGGAGGGCACGTTTCGCTCCGTCCACACACGACTGGGTGAATTATGGGACCGCCTGAATGTGCCTAACCTCGACCTGCTGACGGTTTTCGAGGCCTATCATCCCGAAACGGTCACGGTCAACAGGTACGATCCGCATCCAAACGAGTTGGCTCATTCGACTGCCGCAAAAGCCATCGTCGCGTTTCTGGATTCGGTGATGGGCCAATCGCGCCAGCCCACGGATTGAGGCGTGACTGGCTTGCCAATCGCGTTTGAGGTGGCGTGAGCGTCGGCCACGGGGTGATCAGAAACAGGGTCCCGCTGCCTGATCTGTGATAGAATTTGACATGTCCCTGAATGGAGGAGCGGTATATGACGGTGGCAGAATCCAGACTGACCGAACGTATCGATGACGATCGTGCATGGCCGGCGGGGCCGCCCGATCGGGGCGAGGCGTGGCGGCAAATGATCCCGCAGGTGTGCTGGGACATCGCTGAACCCGTTCTAGATGCATGGCGCGCCGACAAGGGGGCGATCACGACGGTGATCTTGACCGCCGAGCAGCGTCGCGCCGGCCGCGAGGCGCTGGCGCCGATACGGCGCGAACTTGAACAGGGCTTCGGCTTCGTCGTGCTCGACCGGATCCCGGTGGACCGGTACACGAGCGAAGAGGCCACGCTGCTCTACTGGCTGATCGGTCAATGCTTGGGCCAGCCGATGGTGCAGAACATCAAGGGCACGCTGCTCTACGACGTGGTGGACACCGGCGCCGACTATACACAGGGCGCACGATTCTCCATCACCAATGCCGATTCGTCATTTCACACCGACGGCGCGTATTTCAGCGTGCTGGCCGACTACGTGGCGCTGCTGTGCCTGAGGCCGGCCAAATCAGGCGGGCTCAACCAGATGCTCAGCGCATACATCATTCACAACCTGCTGATCGACAATGAACCGGACTTGCTCGCTACGCTGTACGAGGCATTTCATTTCGATCTTCGCGGCGAGCACGGGCCCGGGGAGCCGGCCACGACGCAGCACCCGGTGTTTCATTGGGACGGCCGTGAGCTGACGATGCGTTATCTGCACTATTACATTGAGGAGGGCCACAAGTTGGCGGATAAGCCGTTGTCCGGCGGTCAGAAGCGTGCGCTGGCCGCCGTCGAGCGTGTCGCATCTCGGCCTGACCTGCACGTCGAATTCGCGCTCAAGCCGGGCCAGATGCTCTTCTCAAATAACCATACGACGCTGCACAATCGCACGGGCTTCGAGGACCATGTCGATCCGGCGCAGCGCCGGCATCTCGTGCGGTTGTGGTTGTCGCGTTCTGCGGTGAATGCGCGCCCCGAATCTGATTGATGACGACAATGCTCATGGCAAGAAACCGTGAGCAGCGGTCGTTATGCCGCGCATCAGACCGGTGCGGGTCGCGGCAGTGGAAGGATCGGGGTCCTCGACGCCGAACAGGATGATGGCCTTGCCCTGCTCCAGTCGTCCGACTGTGACATGCGGTGGTTCGTTGATCGCGTAGTCTGGCATCAGCAGGCCAAGCGTCACGATGGCGGCGATGTATGCTTGCGCTTGTTGGAGGGTCTTGAGGGAAATCGACGTCAGAGGGCCATCTCGCGTTTGACCTGCGTGAATTTCTCGATGGCGAAGTCGATGTCCTCGCGTTCGTGAGCGGCTGACAACTGCGTGCGGATGCGCGCCGCGCCCCGCGGGACGACCGGAAACGAAAACCCGATGACATACACTCCCTGTTCGAGCATCGCGGCGGCCATCCGCTGTGCGACGGCGGCGTCGCCGATCATGATTGGTACGATCGGGTGATCGCCCGGCAGAATGTCAAAGGCACGCTCGACCATCTTCGTGCGGAAGTAGCGAGTATTGTCCTCCAGTTTGTCACGCAACTGGGTCGAGCGGGTGATGATATCGATCGCTTTGAGTGACGTAGCACAGATCGACGGCGCCATTGTGTTTGAGAACAGGTAAGGCCGCGACCGCTGGCGCAGATACTCGACGATTTCTTTGCGCCCGCTCGTGTACCCGCCGCTGGCGCCGCCCAGCGCCTTGCCGAAGGTGCCGGTGAGCAGGTCGACCCGACCCGCCACGCCACAGTATTCGTGCGTTCCCCGCCCCGTTTTGCCGACGAAACCGACGGCGTGTGAATCATCGACCATGACCATCGCGTCGTGCTTGTCGGCCAGGTCGCAGATGTCGGCCAGTTTCGCGCAATAGCCGTCCATCGAGAATACGCCGTCGGTGGCGATCAGCCTGAATCTCGCCGACTTCACCCTGCGCAGCTTGGCCTCGAGGTCCGCCATGTCGCCGTTATCGAACCGCAATCGTTGCGCCTTGCACAGCCGGATGCCGTCAATGATGCTCGCGTGGTTGAGCGCGTCACTGATCACCGCGTCCTGATCGGTCAGCAGCGTCTCGAACAGCCCGCCATTGGCGTCGAAGCAGGACGAATAGAGGATCGTATCCTCGGTGCCGAGAAACCGCGACATGTCCTGCTCGAGTTGCTTGTGGATCTGCTGCGTGCCGCAGATAAATCGTACGGACGACAGCCCGTAGCCCCACTTATCGTAGCTGCTGCGCGCCGCCTCGATCAGGCGTGGATCGTTTGCCAGCCCAAGATAGTTGTTGGCGCAGAAATTAAGCACGCGCTTGCCACCGCGCACCGTGATCCGCGCCGCCTGCGGGCTCGTGATCACGCGTTCATTCTTGTACAGGCCCTCGCCGCGGATTTGCTCAAGCTGCTGCGCCAGATGTTCCTTCATCGCGCCGTACACAGTCGTGTCACCTCGTTGCTCTTGGGCTCTGGGCGGTGGATTCCGGGCCCGGCCTTACGTCTCCCAATCCATCACCACCTTGCCCGACTTGCCCGAGATCATCAACTCGAACCCCTTCTCAAACTCGCCGTGTTGGATCCGGTGCGTGATGATCGGCGTGATATCCAGGCCGGTCTCGATCAGCATGGTCATCTTGTACCAGGTCTCGTACATCTCGCGGCCGTAGACGCCTTTTATCGTCAGCCCGTTGAAGACAACCAGGTTCCAGTCGATGGCGGTGGCGTTTGGCAGGATGCCCAGCAGGGCGATTTTGCCGCCGTGGCACATCACCGGCAGCATATTATTGATCGCTGCCGGGCTGCCCGACATCTCGAGTCCGACGTCGAAGCCCTCCGTCATGCCCAGTTGCTTGACCACGTCGGGCAATTGGGTCTTGGTGATGTCGACAGCGAGGGTGGGATTGACCTTTTGCGCAAGCTCGAGCCGGTCAGGGTTGATGTCGGTGATGACCACGTGCCGCGCCCCGGCGTGGCGGGCGACCGCGGCGGCCATGAGGCCGATCGGCCCGGCACCGCAAACCAGCACATCTTCGCCCAGCACGTCGAAAGACAGGGCGGTGTGCACCGCGTTGCCCAGCGGATCGAAGCAACTGAGCACCTCCAACGGGATCGACGGATCACACGCCCAGACGTTGCTCATGGGAATCACGATGTACTCGGCGAACGCTCCGGGGCGGTTGATGCCGACGCCCATCGTCGCCGCGCACAGATGACGCCGCCCGGCCAGACAGTTGCGGCAGTGGCCACAGACGATGTGACCCTCGCCGGCCACCAGGTCGCCCAGGTGAAAGTCGCGGACGTTGCTGCCGACCGCCTCGACCACGCCGACGTATTCGTGGCCGATTACCATGGGCACGGGGATCGTCTTTTGGGCCCAGTCATCCCATTTGTAGATGTGGACGTCTGATCCACATATCGACGTCTTCTTCACGCGGATCAACACGTCGTTGATGCCGTATTCGGGCACCGGCACATCGTCGAGACACAGCCCCGGTTTCGGGTGTTTTTTGACAATCGCACGCATGGATGGGGCCTTGGTATCACTCGCCGCAAAGCCACATGTTAGTCTGGACGGCCGTCGGCGTGGTAGATGATCAGCCGCCACCGCCCGCCTCGTCAAGGTGGAAGGCTGAATCTAACCGTTCATGGTGCGTCGCGATGAACATTGTCGGGCGAAAAGGCGGGTACGCAGACGGCGATATATTCGGCGCCCTCCGGCAAAGGCGTGCTGTAACGGACCCACTGCCCCGGGGACGTGACGACGGCTTCGCCGGCGTGTACGTCGGTGGTGCCCTGTTCGTGCTCGACATGCAGCATGCCCTTGAGCACGATCGTGTGCTCGGTGAAGTCGGGGCGCTGGCCCGGCTCGACCCAGCCGCCGGGACTGCGCATGTGCGCGATGCTGACCTGGCCGCCGCCAGTGTTGACCTGGCCGATATATTCGTCGATCAACTTCGGCTTGTTTCCCTGCGCTTCAATCCGGGTGGGCGCGGTGATATGTCGTGGCATTGTTGTCCCTCTATTGCGTATACCCGGTGCCAGCGGCGGGGTTGAACAATAATGTGCATCAGAAACGATCTCTACCAGACATTGAGCGGGCAATGCTCGTTGCGCACTTTGGTTTTCAGCGGGATGCTGCACCCGCAGGCGGGCGTGTGCCCCCTGACGCCGTCCCATAGCCGGCCACACCAGCAGGCCTGGTTCGACCCGTGCCGGCAGGGGACGGCATGCGGGCATTCAGCGCACAATGCCCGGCGTTGACGGACAAGCTCGGGTGACGCCTTATCCAACCCGAGCAACGCCCGGGTCGCGCCGCCGATTCCGTGCAGGAGCCGCCGGGTCGGACTGTTACACCGTGTGCAACCCATCAGAACTCTTATCGGCAGTCGGCGACGCAGGCCTCGCTTCATCGACCACAGCGATACGCGGCACCGGTCCGGGTATCATCAGCCAAGAGGCGGGGGCGTCTAGCCAGTTATGCCGCAGAGCAAGCAGACAAGGCGGCGCAGTATCTTGCGGGCCACTTGCCTGTGCCTGGTGGGCGTTGCCGGCCTCATGGGCGGTTTGATGCTGCTGGAAAACAGTTTTATCTTCTTTCCTTCGAAATACCCGCAGGGCGATTGGCAGCCGTGGCGATTTCAGGGCCGCGACACGCGTCCGATCGTCGAGGATTGTCATCTGACGGCATCTGACGGCGTGAAACTGCACGGCTGGTACTGTCGGCCCCCGGAGGCGGACGGGGCGTCGAAATGGCCGGTCTTATTATGGCTGCATGGCAACGCGGGGCACCTCGCCGACCGTTACGAGGTGATCAGGCAACTGGTGCAACTACCTGCCGAGCTGTTCATCCTCGACTATCGCGGGTACGGCCGCAGCGGCGGCTCGCCGTCGGAGCAGGGCATATACCTAGATGGGCAGGCGGCGTGGGATTATCTGGTCGACGATCGGGGCATCGCACCGCGGCGGATCATCCTGTTCGGCAGGTCACTGGGTGGCGCTGTCGCGGTCGAGTTGGCCGGCCGACCGGGTGTCAGGCCGGCCGGGCTGATCGTCGAGTCGAGTTTTACCTCGGTACCCGACATGGCCGCCACCGTCATGCCCATCATGCCACGCGTGCTGATCCGCACCAAATTGGACTCGATTAACAAGATAGGGCGGATCAACCTCCCCAAATTGATCGTCCACAGCCGTGACGATGACATCGTCCCGTTCGAGCAGGGCCAGCGCCTTTTCAGGGCGGCGGGCGAGCCCAAGCAGTTTCTCGAGCTTCGCGGCGTGGGTCACAATGATGCCGATCTGTCAGTCGCGAGCGAGTATTTTGCGGCGATGCGCCGATTCATTCGGGGCCTCGTCCCGGCGGCGCGGTGAGCGCCACGCATGCCCCCCCCCGGCTCCCCTCGGATTACTCGTGGGGCGGCCTGCTGCAACGCGGAAATTTTTTTAGAAAATATCTGATTAAGGGTTGTGTATGGCATAGGAAGTGCGTACACTGCAAGACTTCCGATATAGAGAATGGTGCAGGGCTGTCCGCCATAACTTACTGTGGTAACAATGTTTATCCTTTTTTAGCATGGTCGAGGTGATCGATGCTTCTAGACAAGATGCGCGAATACTCCAAGCGTGGCGATGCTCTTCCGATTCCCGATCTCGTCGAGGTCCAACGAGTTGCTTATGCCCGGTTTATCCAGGGTGACAAGCCTCGTGATGGCCGCGACGCGCATATCGGGATCGAGTCATTGCTTCGCGAGATTTTCCCGATCGTCAGCTATGACGAGACCATGCAACTCGAGTACCTGTACTACGAGTTGGATCCACCGCGTTACACGCCTGACGAGTGCCGCCAGCTTCGGCTGACTTACGGTATGCCTTTTAGGATCTGTATCCGCCTGGTGCGACAGGACGTGGCCGAGATTCCTGAGGAAGTGATCTACCTCGGCGAGATCCCGATCATGATGGGCGGCGGCGAGTTTATTGTCAACGGCGCCGAGCGCGTCATTGTCAATCAACTTCACCGCTCGCCCGGCGTGGACTTCTCGATTGCCAGCGCCGAAGGCGACCGCCCCCTGCACTCGGCGCGCATCATCCCCGATCGCGGTTCGTGGATAGAACTCGAAGTAACCAAGAAAGACGTCCTGACGATGAGGATCGATCAGTCGACCAAGATCCCCGCGACGACTTTCCTGCGCGCGATCGACGAGCGATACTCGACGACCGAGACAATTCTCAACACGTTCTACAAAACGCAGAAGATAGCGACCAAGGACCTCAAGCCCGAGCATTACGTGGCCACGCCGATTATCGATACCGACACCGGCGAGGAACTGGTGGGCGTGGCGTGCGTAGTCGGCGAGGCGATCGAGCAGGTACTCGGGTCCAACCTCAAGGATGTCAATGTCGTCACCGACGTCACCGACGTGCTGATTCTCAACACGATCGCCGAGGAATTGCAAGCGGATATTGAACTAAGCGTGTCGGAGCACGAGAAGGCGCTGCTGCAACTGTATGCGCGCCTACGCCCGGGCAACCCACCGCAGGTGGACAAGGCCAAGCAGCTGTTCACCGAGAAGTTTTTTGATTCCAATCGCTATCGATTGGGCGCGGTCGGCAGGTTCCGTATCAACCGCAAGTTCGACCTGGATGTGTCCGAATCGGAGATGAGCCTGCGCTGCGAGGATTTCATGCACGTGATCAAGTACATCCTCGACCTGCGCAGCAATCGCAACAAGGCCCACGTTGATGATATTGATCACCTGGGCAATCGCCGGCTGCGCACGCTCGACGAGTTAGCCGTTGAGGAAATGCGCAAGGGTTTCCTGAAGCTGCGCCGCACGGTCATGGAGCGCATGAGTGTCAAGGAACCGGACGAGGTGGCAAAAATCTCCGACCTGGTCAATTCGAAGGCGATCTCGTCTGCGATCGACCAGTTCTTCGGGCGCAGTGAATTGTCGCAGGTGGTGGACCAGACCAATCCGTTGAGCCAGCTTACGCACGAGCGCCGGCTCAGCGCGCTGGGCCCGGGCGGCCTCAACCGCAAGCGCGCGGGGTTCGAGGTGCGTGACGTGCATATCAGCCACTACGGGCGCATCTGCCCGATCGAGACGCCCGAAGGCACGAACATCGGCCTGATTGCATCGCTGGGCATCTACTCGAAGATCGATCAGTACGGCTTCCTGCTCACGCCCTATCGCCGCGTCGAAAACGGCAAGGCCGGCAGTGGTGCGAGCAAGATCGACTTCCTGCGGGCCGATGAGGAAATGAAAGTGACGCTGGCACCGACCAACGTCATCCAGCCGGATGGAACGCTCAACCAGGGCGCCGTCCTGGCGCGTGTGGACGGCGACCTGGCACAGGTCACGCACAACGACGTGGAATACGTCGATATCAGCCCGAAGCAGATCGTGGGCGTGTCGGCAGCGCTGATTCCGTTCCTTGAGCACGACGACGCCAACCGGGCCCTGATGGGCTCGAACATGCAGCGGCAGGCGGTGCCGCTGATCAAGACCGAGCCGCCCTGCGTCGCGACGGGCATGGAAAAGGAAGTGCCCAAATATTCGGGCATGGTGACACGCGCGCAAAACGCCGGCACGGTGACGTACGTCGATGCCAGCCAGATCGTCATCGACAACTCCGACGAGCACGAACTACGCAAGTTTGTCGGCTTGAACGAGCGGACCTGCCTGAACCAGAAACCGCTCGTCCGGATGGGCCAGCGGGTCGAGCGCAATCAGATCATCGCCGACGGGGCCGCGACGAAGAATGGCGAACTGGCGCTGGGCAAAAATGTGCTGGTAGGGTTTAACACGTTCGACGGTTACAACTTCGAGGACGCGATAGTCATCTCCGAGCGGTTGGTCAAGGATGACGTGTTCACCTCGATCCACCTTGATGAGTTCGACGTCGAAATCCGCGAGACCAAACTTGGCCGCGAGGAGTTCACCACCGACATCCCCAACGTCAGCGAGAAGCAGTTGGCGCGGCTAGATGAGTACGGGGTCGTCAGCATCGGCACCTACGTTCGCCCGGGCGACATTCTCGTCGGCAAGGTCAGCCCCAAGAGCAAGAGCGAATTGACGCCGGAGGAAAAACTGCTGCACGCTATCTTCGGCCGAGCGGGTGAAGATGTGAAGAACGACTCGCTCGAAGTGCCCGCCGGCACGGAGGGTGTCGTCATCGGCGCCAAGAGATTCAGTCGGCGCATGCACCTCAACGAGGACCAGAAGCGCCAGCTTCGGATCGACATGCGCAGCTACGAGGGCCAGATGGGTGCCAAGGCCGCTGACCTGTTTCGCGAGATGGTCGAGCAGATCAATGAGGCCGCCGGCAGTGACATGATCGACCCGAGTACCCGCCAGAAAGTCGCGGCCAGTGATATCACTGAGGTGGTCATGGAGCAGATCGAGACGTTCAGCACACGCTGGATCAAGGGCAACAAGGAATCCAGGGCCCAGGCCGAGCAGATTCACGGCCAGTTTTGGCCCCGCATCGAGATGATCGAAGCGGAAAAACAACGTCGCCTGGCGCATATGAAGCGTGGTGACGAATTGCAGGCGGGCGTGCTCGAGATGGTCAAGGTCTACTTGGCCACGAAACGGCCGCTGGCGGTGGGCGACAAGATGGCTGGTCGGCACGGCAACAAGGGCGTGATCGCCAGGATCGTTCCCGTCGAGGACATGCCCTTCCTCGAGGACGGCACGCCGGTGGACGTGCTGCTCAATCCGCTGGGCGTGCCCTCGCGCATGAACATCGGCCAGATCCTCGAGACGCATCTGGGTTGGGCCTGCGGCGTGCTCGGGTTCCAGGCCGTCACCCCGGTCTTCGACGGCGCGACCGAGGATGAGATCAACGCCGTCGTCGAGGAAGCCAATGGGTACGTGGACCGGCGCATGGCCGAACTGGACGACCAGAAAAAGGCGCCAGATCCCAGCGAACTTCTGGTCAAGATGCCGCCGGGCGGCAAGGTTCAGCTTTACGACGGGCGCACGGGCGAGCCGTTCGATCAGAAAACGGCCGTCGGGTACATGTACCTGCTGAAGCTGCACCACCTGGTAGACGACAAGATCCACGCACGCGCCACGGGTCCTTACAGCCTGATCACGCAGCAGCCGCTGGGCGGCAAGGCGCGCACGGGCGGGCAGCGGTTCGGCGAGATGGAGGTGTG
>CAUYYV010000042.1:0-15916 GCA_963577075.1 Phycisphaerae bacterium | reverse complement strand
TGGTAGGTTGCCCGGCGCCCATCCGATGGAATACCCGCCGGGGGGGCCGCCACCGATTTCCATCCCGCCGAACCCCGGGCCCGGGTCTTGCTCGTCGCGCCACCGTGAGTCCGGTGTCGAATCGATGTGAATTACCGCGTGGTGTACATATTTAGGGCTGCCCGGTCGAAGTTCGACCGCATTGACCCATCGGCCCCGCTCAATCGGTACTGGCAGCACGAAGTTGCGAAACACGTCGGGCGCTTTGCTGGCCAGCGTGTAAGGTTCAGCCATTTCAACGACCAAGTCCGGCTCACCGAGAAGCCAGCCATCGGCGAATAGGGGAGTCGGTGGCAGGTCGGCCGGGTTGCCCCGCGGTGCGCCCTGCTCAGCCCAACGGCGGATCAGATTGATCTGTACGTTGCTGAGCCGGCGTTCGCGCAGTAGTTTCGGGCCCACCGGCGCCGGCAACCACGGGGGCATGAACCGGCTTCGCGTGGTTTGTACGACCTGTTGTGCGCGCTTCGACACGTCTTCGTAGGTAAGCAGATCAAACGGGCCCGACTGACCGGGGCGGTGGCAATTGATACAACTCCTGTAAATGATCGGGGCGATGTCGCGGTTAAACGTCACCGGTCGAGCCGGTTGCTTTGTTTGGTCAGGCGCCGGAGGTGCGAGCGGTCCCGATGCTGACTCGCCGCAACCGGCGCTGGCCAGAAGTCCGCCAAGCGTTGCAGCTAGGCACACTCGCGATGCGCGGTGCGGCCGGATCATGTCAATGACTGTCGTCATAAAAAGTTTTGTGGACTACCTCTCAGGGGGCATCGCCTGCCAGGTCGAATCGATAAAAGGTTGGTGCTGCTCGAACAGCTTCAATCGTTTGCGGATCTGTTCGGTGAGCTTTGTGTCGCGTACGGCCAAGGTGATCGCCATCGCGGCTCGGGCGGCGATGATTGCTTGATCAAACCTCCCGGCGGCCGCGTGCGCGACGCCGAGCGTGTCAATCGCACGCGGGTCTTCGCGATACGTCAACCGCACCGCTTGCTCGGCCAGTTGCACCGCCTGTTTCGCATCGCGCACCTGTTCGTTGGGGTGTGCCGCCAGCACCCATGCGGTGTTGTTCGCCGCGGTATCCCAGTTGGGACGTATCCTCACTGCTTTGCGAAGATGCTCGACCGCCTCGACGGGGTCGTCGGTCAACAGGATCTCGCCCAAATGATAGTGCAGGATCGGATCGTCCGGCTTGGTTTTCAAAGCGGCGCGTAGATGCTCGATGGCATCGCTTGTCTTTCCTTGCCCGCCAAGCGCCATCCCCATGTAGTAGTGCGCCGAGCTTTCGTTCGGATCAATGCTCAGCGTGTGCTCGAATCGCGCTATCGCCTCGTCGATCCGGTCGAGCGAGAGATAGCAATAGCCCACGTGGTTGTTGAGCACAATGTCGTCCGGATTGTTCTTTAGAACGAACGCATACCCCGTCGCCTCGGTTTCCAGGAACTTGACCTTGAAATCCTGTTGAAGGATGGCCAGGTCACGCGGATTGCGGGGCAGGACCTGAAGCCACAGGTCGCACATCTCGTCGAACGTGTCAGGCCCGTACGTGACACGCTTGGGAGGATCGCTGGGATTGCGAACGTTGCCTGCGGAATTGTCATAGGTGAATCGCATGAACAACGTTGTACCCTTGGGCAGGTCGATCGGTTCGGAGCAGACATACTGCTGTTGCCAGTTGAAGTCCCAATCGCGAATCCAGATCAAAGAGCGGCGCGAGCCATCGGGCAGCTGGGCATAGCCTTGCATTTCCTTGGCCAGATAATGAGCGTGGGGGTAGATACTCAGCAACGTGACATCCACCGGCAGCACGTAGCTGTCGCGCACCTCGAAGCGTTCCTGTCCGGCGGGGATGTCAATGGCGCGGGAAAACAGCCGCATGATAAACGGCATGCGCGTGGGCGGTCGGTCGGCGTAGTAGAGGCCCACGCTTGATTGAACCATCTCTGGCTTGCCCGACGGCAGCAGGTGCAGCAGCAGCACGAGGTCTATGTCCGAATCAATGCGCCATGCCAGGTCGTTGTGCGGGGGCGTGGGCACACCGCCGGGCGCCCAGCCGAGACTGTGGCCGTCGGGGAATCTTATGTCGCCGTTGATCAGGTCCATTCCGCTGAACCCCGGCTCATCGTCCATGTCCACCAGGTGCCGCAGCGCGCCGGTGGGGCTGATTTTCATATTCGCGTGATGCACGATCCGCCGGTTACCCGGTCGAAACTCCATCGCCTTGACCCACCGCCGACCGTTGATCCGGATCGGCAGCACGAAATTGCGATACTCGTCCGCGCCGTCGGCACCCAGCGTGTATGGCTGCGCCATTTTCAGCACCAGGTCCGGCTCGCCCAGTTGCCAATGCTCGTCGGATCGGGGTGCCGCCGGCAGGTCGGCAGCGTTACCTTCGGCCGCACCCTGCTTGGCCCACTGATTGATCAACCCGATTTGCGCGTCGTCGAGCCGGCGCTCACCCACAAATTTTCCGTGGCCAAGCTCAGGCAGCCACGGTGGCATGAAACGCTTTGAAGTGACGTCTGCGATCTGATCGGCACGCTTGACCGCGTCGCGGTACGTCATCAGGCTAAAAGGTGCCGATTCGCCCGGGCGGTGACAAGCTGCGCAGTGCTCGAACAGAATCGGGGCAATATCCTTGTTGAATGTAACCGGATGGTCCGCTGGCGCAGGGTTGTCGGTGCATCCACCCTGCCAGGCCACAGCCGTCATAACGACCACTATGATCGCGATGCCAACGCCATGTCCGGCCGATTCAGTCATGCAGTATCCAGTATAAAGCGTGTCATATTCCTATATTTTATCGGCGATTTTCCGGTCATTCTGTTCCATGACCGTCATCCCGGATTATTCACAACTGATTTGAAAAAATAGACTTCGTGTATTCCGCCTCGATGGTTGACCCGGAGTTTCTCAGCGCACGGAGGCTGTATGATGTCATAACAGTCTGTCTGTCGGTCGGCTTTGCCCTGGGTTTCTTCCACAAAAACCGTTGTGGTCACGACGATCATGCGTGAACCGACGTTTTCCATGGGCCATTGTTCATCGTCGCTTGTTATCACCCAAAACAGGACTGCGAGCTTTCCACAACGATACTCGCTGGTTGAGTCGGGCAGGACCACTCGCAGACGCCGCAGCCGATGCAGCCCGGGCGTACCTCAATCCGGTCATCGTCACCGACGGCCAACGCGTCATCGCCAATTGGACATTGATCGACGCAAACGCGGCAGTCGCGGTCAGAACTGCCGGGTGTGCCGCTTTGGCGTAGACACCGATCGAACGCGACGACGGCCGTGCCCATGGCGATCTGGCCGATATTTTCGACCAACTGCAACGCCCCGGTGGGGCAGGCTGTCATGCAGGCCAACTCGTCGCAGACGACACAAGGTGAGTTGCGTGCGATGATGTGGGGCAGCCCGTCGGCTACCGCATTGTCGAGGTCGATGCATTGGGCGGGGCAGGCCTCGACGCAGTGGCCGCAGCCGCTGCACGTGAGGGCTAAATCGGCGGCTGGCAGGGCTCCCGGCGGTCGAAGCCATCGCGGCTGTGTTCGGCCCTCGCCGGGCACCGTCGCGTCAGGGGACAGGGTTTGGCCCAATAATCGTGCCGATTGCTCCAGTTTGTCCATGCCATGGACCAGCAATCGTCGAAAAAACGACCGGCGGTTGACCAATGCCCCCCCCCTGACCGATCTATTCAAAGGGATATGCTGCTGCGGTGGTTCAGCGTGATCCAAGGATCCGTCCTCCGTCGTATAACCAGGGACTATGGTAAACTATGGGCGGTGGGTAGCCCAATAATCTGGCTCGATACAAGGATTCCTGCCATGGCAAGAAGAACGGCTTTTGCATGTCTGTTGGTGGTAGTGGGCTGCTTCGCCGGTGCGTGTAGCAACGATCGCCACGTTTTCTACAGTAACCCGTACTCGCCCAAAACGGTCATGCTCCGCGACACGATGGCCCGTCAGGTGATCTGGAGCAAGATCGTGCCGGTTTACCATACGCTGACGATCGACCTGGATCACCCGGGTGAGAGCATGCCTTGGAAGGTCGGCAAAATACCGGCGACGAAGATGAGTTGGTGGCTGCACGACGAGGTGACGAAAAAGCGTATCAGTGCTGGCAAGGTCGCGTTAGGCGGTACGCCGGTCATGTTGGACATCGACATTCGTGACACGCCGGAGTATCCGGTGGGCTACATCCCGCCGGTGACGGCGAGCACGCCGCTCACGCCACCGTCGCCCCAGCCGGTGGTGCTGCCCGATATACCGCAGGCGCAGCCGCCAACTGTGCCGAAAGAGCCTGAGCCGGACATTCTCGATCAACTCTTGGATGAGTCCGAAGAGTCCGACGAACCGGAAGAGTCGTCATGACACGTTCGCTTCGATACGCGGCCGTGTCGGCGTTGTGGCTGATCACGGCCGCCACCGGCAGCGCCATGCCGCCGCAGCATTTGCAGGCGGTCGATCAGGCGGTCGAGGATCTCGATCCGCTGGCGAAAAGCATGCGTCGGATCGAGCCGGGCCTAGATCAATACGGCCAGCACAGCAGCCTGTTTCGCCGCGTCGGGCGCGCCGGTGCGTTGAACCGCGTGCCCGTGTACTACCGCATCGGTCCGGGGTTCATCGCGCGAGTTGATCGCATCGATTACATCGTTCGTGATGACGAGAATGGATTGACCGTCAACGAGGCGCCCAAAGCGGAAGGCGAGTTCATCGAGTTGATCGGCCCGAACACCGTCTACGAGTTGAGCCCGATCACCACGCCGCGCCAGCCCGAGACACCGGGCTCGTCGCAGCATGAGGCAGACAACCGTATTTGGCAGAACATGCGCATCGACACTCGCATAGACGGTCGTATCGATACACGCATCGACACGCACATCGAACCGGTCGAAGCGGATGTTGAGACCAGGTAAGGCCCGTCGCGCCTTATTCGCGTGCATGACCCCGTACTACTGGTGCATGGAAGCAGTTTTCCAACTTCCCCCAAGGATTCTCTCCGTTGTCTTTGGGTGGCCGGTGGCTATCTCGTCAGCCCAGCCACGAACAGGTCTGCAGCGGTCAGACCCAAGGTGGAGAAGTTCCGGCAGGCGTTTGCCGACCTGCTGGAATCCACTTTTCCCCGTTGCCGGCGGCACGGGTTCCTTTTAACCGCCCGGCGCCGCGTAATGAGCCAGCTTATCCCGGTCGAGTTCAATGCCATGCCCGGGTCGATCCGGGGCAATTGCCAATCCGTCCCGAAACTCCACATCATCCAGGTGAAAATCAAGCGTGCTGGCATAAGCCCGCACTTCGGGTTCCTGGCCGCCCAACATCTTGTAGAGCGGCAAACCAACCTGTTTTGCTGCCAGGTCCCAAAGGGCGGTCTCCACCGCCACATTACGAAACCCCACTCCGATGTTTCCACCTCGTGGGCGAGTGATCCGTAATCCCAGCGAAAGCGGTGATTCTCCTTCCAGGCTGGGCCAGCTGACATGTTCAAAGATCGCTTCCTGGTCGGCCAGGCTGGCTGTGGGGATGCCCTGCTGAATGTCAAAGCCAACACCTGATTTCCCATCGTCTCTCGTCAATTCCACGATCGTCATCCAGTGTTCATCGAAATAGACCTGGGAGTCACCGATCGGCTCCCGCAGCGGGATGTTGAGGCGATGCAGCTTGTAGCCGGTAATCTTCACGGCCTCGAACTCTTTCTATCGATCAACCTGACGAGGGTGAAAAACAGACGATTAGTGTCCAGCCCCCAAGCCCCGTCATCACAATTCCACCCAGCAGGGTGGCGATCCAAAGTGGCCAGCGTATCCGTAATGGTCGAGGAAGTCGTACTTGGATCGCAACGTTTCTGCGCCGCGCGGTTTGCATTATGAAAAGGATTCGGTGGTGTACCGTGATATCCTGATCGTGTCAGACCAGTAGTCGCGGGGCAACCCAGCCTTGGCCTTGAGGTGCTCGACGAATTGTCGTGGATCGGGGAGTTGCTCCCACACGGCGGGCAGAAAAGTTCCGCGGTGATCGCCTTCGGTGAGGATCAATCCGTCAATGCCCCGTCGCAGTCGGGTGATCAAGTCATCCTCGGACGCAAACCCGATGGATTGGGGCGGGCCGAGCACGGAAATCTCGATGCTGATCTGATCGAACTCGGCGCGGGTCACCCGGGCGAAGCGTGGGTCGGCGAACGCCGCGGCGCCGGCGTTGTGCACCACGTCGACGATCAGCGGCCGGCGGGCCTCAAGCGTGCCGATACAGCCACGCAGATTGCCCTCAATCTTCAGCGTCACGAACGTGGCGCGTACCTCGCGCAGCGGCGCAGGAAAGTCTGCAGGCTTTACGTGCAGCGGCACGTATTGATACAACTCGTGGCTGATCCCGCGACGCGCTACCTCAAGAAGTACCTTTTGATCGGCGTCAGTGAATATGTCTGACGGTGCCTGCGACATTATTCTGCGCTCGGCGGGACAACTTCATCGTCCAGAGCATACCCCACCGTTGCGAATGGTGTCTACGCGCCGCCGATACAGCCCTTGCCGGCGTGCTTGGCGGCGTAAAGATTGGCATCGGCCATCTCAAGCAACTGCTGGCCGCTGTCGAGACCGTCGCGGCGTAGCGAGGCGATGCCCGCCGACAGGTCGGGTGGCGGATCGATCTGCATGGCGGTGTTCGTGTGCTGGCCAAACAGCTCTCGAATCCGCTTCAGCAACTCGCCGGCACGCTTGGGCGAGCAGTCGGGCATGAGCACGGCAAACTCATCGCCGCCCAACCGCACCGCGTAATCTTCCGGCCGCGTCAAGGCGCGGATCAGGCTGGCCAGCAGAATCAACAACTCGTCGCCGACCGTGTGGCCTTGCGTGTCGTTGACATGTTTGAAGTTGTCCATGTCGATCATGATGCACACCAGGTCTGAACCGCTTTGTAGCACGGAACTGACCAGCGGTTCGAGGTGCTGATCGAGGAAGCGGCGGTTGCCCAGGCTTGTCAACTCGTCGTGCATGGCGAGTTGGCGGAGCTTGTTGGTAGCTAACTGGGTTGCTTCAGTGATGCGATGATCGAGCGTGCGGCGCAGTTGCTTGATTTCACGGTGATCTCGCAGCGCCGTCGTGGCGATCTGATGAACCAGTCGGCTGAGTTTACCAAGCTCGTCGCGACGCGTTGTTGCCAACACGCGCAACCGCTCGGTATCGGGAGATATCCGGTGCTGCTGCACTACCCGGTCGACCTGTCGAATCAATCTGTTGATCGGGCTCAACACCCAGCACTCGATCATCGCGATCAGTATTGCGACCAGCAGTGTCAATCCGCCGCAAAGGGGCCATACGGTATACGACAGTTCTACTTCGGCGATTCCGATAAGGCTACCGCCCGCCGCGGCCACGAGCGTCAGCAGCACGATCTTCACGCGCAGGGGCGCTTCGTCCCAAAGCCGGGCCCGATGACGATCAGCCAGGTCGATCGGCATCACGTGGGCAAGAGGGGCTGGATCGTCTGTTGCGGTTTGCACCTATCCGTTATCGGAGGAGTTGACAGGCGAGTTTGGTGCGATTGCTAATTGTTTGCAAACGGCGGCTTATGGGGATCAGCGGCCAATTCGATGCGCTCGACCCGCTGGGCCCGGCGGTTGTCCGTGTCGATCTCGATAAACACCCCGTTGACGCGTGGGTCGCCCTCGGCGACGTCGAACGGCGCTGGCATCGCGGTGGTCATGTGCGTCAGCACGCGATCGGCGCGCCGGCCGAGTACCGACTCGTGTGGGCCGCACATGCCGATGTCCGTGATATAGGCCGTGCCTTGCGCGAGGATGCAGGCGTCCGCGGTGGCGACGTGCGTGTGCGTGCCAACCACCGCTGATACGCGACCGTCCAGAAAATAGCCCATCGCCTTCTTTTCACTTGTGGCCTCGGCGTGTACCTCGACCAATACGATCGGGTGTAGATCAGGCAACTGGCCCAACACGGTTTCGACGGCCTCGAAAGGATCGTCGGCGGGAAAATTCGAGAAGATGCGACCCAGCACCGTCATGACGTACACGTCTATCGGCGTGTCGTGGTGGTTGCCGCTTGTCGGCTTGATGGATAATCGCATCCACTGAGACCCCACCGCTTGGCGCGAAAGATTGGCCGGGCGGATAATGTTCGACGTGGTCTTGAGCACGTTGGCGATCTGCATTTTCTTGTACACGTGATCGCCCAGCGTCATGGCGTCGACGCCGGCGTCCATCAACTGCTTGTACAACACGGGGGTCAGCCCGGAGCCCTGATGCGCGTTCTCGGCGTTGGCGATGACCAGGTCCGGTTGCCACCGGTCCCGGATCTGCGCCATCACCTGATCGATTGCCAGCACACCCGGCATGCCCACCACGTCGCCCAACATGACCAGACGAATCGCCATCAACGGAAGATAACATGGCGGCCACCAGTAGGCCAGATGCCCGCGCAAAGTCCTGTTTAGCGTGACGCGAAGGTGAACACGCCATTTCATGACGCCAATTTGAGCAAGTTGCCCACCGACGCCACAGACAACTCCCTGATTAAGACTATTTTATCTTCAATTGACTATGGTTTACGGGCGATCAATGATATAGGGGTATTCAGGCAGGTACCTGCCAATATCTTGTGGCGAGAGATACTGATGCAGTGTCCGTATTGTGGACAGAGCAAGGATAAGGTCATCGACAGCCGCGCAACGGACGAGGGGCGGGCCATTCGGCGCCGTCGTGAGTGCCTCGCGTGCAAGCGGCGGTTTACGACCTACGAACACGTCGAGACAGCCGTGCGCCTTCAGGTGGTCAAGAAAGACGGATCTCGGGTGCCCTACGACCGCAGCAAAATTCTTTTCGGTCTGGAAAAGGCTTGCTACAAAAGACCGGTCAGTACCGAGGATCGCGAGCGGTTGGTCGAGCAGGTGGAGGAAGCCCTGTTTCGTGGTCATGACAAGGAGGTCGAGGCGGCGGAGATCGGCCGCTCCTTGGCTGAACGGCTCAAGGGGCTCGACCAAGTCGCCTACGTCCGGTTCGCCAGCGTCTACAAGCAGTTTCGTGATCTGGACGACTTTCTCGACGAGGTCCGCGATGTCCTCGAAACCGCCCCCGCCGATACGCCCGATCAGGGCCATCTGTTCTGATTCATTCGTGGCCACTGCCGCGACTTTTCGATGCACCACCCGAATTGTTTTGCCGCAGTCGCAATGTGACGGCGCGTATCGCCCGGGCCGAGAGCCAGCGAGCCACGATCAACGCTGCGCACGCCAAGGCGATGGCGATCAGGACAAGACCCGTTGCGGTCGCTTCGTTGCCCGGTTGGTTGTACGCGCTGAAGATGGCCAGTGGCAGCGTTCGCGTCCGCCCCGCGATGTTGCCCGCGATGATGATCGTCGCTCCGAATTCGCCCAACGCCCGGGCAAACGCCAGCACGCACCCGGCGGCCAAACCGTGCCAACTCAGCGGCAGCGTCACCCGCAGGAAGACACGCAGCGACGACGCACCCATCGTCGTGGCCGCCTGCTCCAACTCCCGATCAACCGACTCAATCGCCACGCGAAGCGTCAGCACGAGCAACGGCAACGCGATCAATGCCTGTGCCACCGTTGCGCCCAGCCAGGTGAATGCGACACGCACGTGCAGCCACTCAAACAGCGGCCGGCCGATCCATCCGTGCCGGCTGAACAATATCAACAGCAGGTAGCCGGTTACGACCGGCGGTACGACCATCGGCAACATGACCAGCAACTCGACGATCACCTTGCCACGAAATCGCCGACGTGCTAGCACCCACGCGATGACGACGCCGGGCGGCAGCGAAATAACCACCGCCGATGTAGCGCACAGCAGGCTTATGGCGACGGCGGTAGGGTCCATCAATGGTTCCTAATCAACGACGGTAAAGCCAGCACCCGCGAACGCATGTGCCGTGGTGGCGGACGCCAGCCAGTCGAGCAGGCGGGCCCCGGCAGACGCACGCGTAGCGCCGTTCACCACGGCCGCCACGTAACGGATCGGATCGTGCCGGTCGGCATCAATCGTGAACGCGACGGTAACACCCGATATACGCCGAGCGTCGGTGGCATACACAATCCCGACAGGGCACTGGCCGCTGGCAACGTGCATCAGCGCAGCGGTCGCGTCTGGTGCCCGCGCGGCGTGCGCCGCGAGCCGGTCCCATACGCCGGTGCGCCGCAGCGCCTGGCGGGCATACTGGCCGGAAGGTACATAATCCGGGTCGCCCATTGCCATCGGCTGCCAGCGGGCGTCAGCCAAGTCATCGAGTGAACCGGGACCATCGTCGCCTTGAGTGACCACGACCAGTTGGTTGGCCCACAGGTTGCGTCGGGTCGCCGATACGATCAGTCCTTTTTTCTCCAAATGATCCATCCAGATGGCGCTGGCACTTATAAACACTTCTGCGTCGCTGCCGTGGAGGATCTGTTGCGCCAGCGTGCCGCTTGATGCGCAATTGAGTTGAACGGTGATGCCCAACTCGCGTTCGGCGGCGGGGGCCAACTGTTGCAGTACACTGCACAGGCTGGTGGCCGCGTCAACCCGCACCGCCATGGGTGCTTCGTGGGTTTGCTCGTCCCCGCATCCGCTCAACGCTACCACGGTGACGGCAGCCAACAGTGCAAATGCACGCACCGGCCGAAAACGGACGCACTGGCAGGATGTTCTGGGGGCATAAATCAATGTCAAACAATCAATTATGAAAATGAAATTTTTCTTGCTTTTTCGGCCCGAGGCTGATTTAATAATAGGTGTCAAGTCGTTCGTGGTCCGTTGAGCGGGGCAACCGGCATCGGCGAAGCAGCGGGCCGAAGACAAACTGGTGCATCTCTTGTGTAAAGGAGTACACGATGTCAGCAGTGCAGGATATCCTCAAGGTCAAGGGGTCGCACGTGTATTCCGTGGGATCGGACACCATGGTGGCCGATGCGGCGATCGTCATGAACAACCACCACATCGGAGCGCTGGTCATCGTTGATGATGATCGGGTTTGCGGCATTTTCACTGAGCGTGACATACTCCGCCGCGTGGTGGCCGTTCGGCGTGACCCGGACCAGGTGACAGTCGCCGAGGTGATGACCCGCGATGTCGTCTACTGCCGTGCCAACACCAAGATTGCCGAAGCTCGCTCCGTGTTCAAGAACAGGCGCATCCGCCATCTGCCAGTTGTCGAAGGCAACCAGAAGATCATCGGTATGATCTCGATCGGCGATCTCAACGCCCTCCAGGCCTATGAGCAGGAATCCACCATCCACTACCTGCACGAATACCTCTATGGCGTGGCGTAGGCGCCACGATCTTCGTCATACAACGAAATTGGTTGGGTAGACACCGTCGGATGTCACGACCGTGACACGCGTAGATTGACGAACGAAAGACAACAGAGGTTCACGATTCGGCCGGGGCGTGCCCACAGGCAGAATAAGGATTGTCCGCTGGACCGTTACCTCCGCGATGATCGCCATTTGTGCCGACGGCCTCACGCCAGTTTCACGGGGTCGGCTTGAACCTCGGCCAGATCGCTGACGGGCTTGATTTCGCGGCCACCGAGCCAGATACGCCGGACGCGCAGGCGGTCGTCCCAGGCGATAAGGTCGGCCAGTAGACCGGGCGCGATCAGGCCTACGCGATCGTCGATCCCCAGCGAGCGGGCGGGGTTGCTTGTCACGGTGCGAATTGCCTCGTGCGGCCTGACGCCGGTGAACCTGACGAAATTGCGAAAGTCGTCGGGTAGGAACGTGGCGCTGCCGGCCAACCCGTTGTCGCGCTTCTTGCGGCAGACGCCGTCCCGCTTGTAGAACACGTCGCCGCTGTCGCGGATGAACTCGCCGTCGGGTGTGCCGGACTTCTGGTTCGCGTCGGTCACGAGGCATATCGCCTCGACGCCCCGGCATCGTCGGACCAGTTCGACCATGACCGAGTGAACGTGCGTGCCGTCGCAGATCAGGTGGATAAACTCGACGCGGTCGTCGGTGAGCGCGACGTGCTCGATCGTTGGTTGCTGCACACCCGAGTCGCCCAGCAGGCCACTGTTGTTGTCCCAGCAGTGCCCGAGCACGGTCGTGCCGGCATCTAGACAGGCTTTGACGCGGCCGGCCGGGGCGTTCGAGTGTGCCATCGAGACAACCTTGCCGGCGTCGCGCAACCGGTGGACGGCCTCGACGTCGCCTTCCGTGCCCGGCGAGATGTTCATCATCATCATCACCTCGCCGAACAGGTCGACGATACGCTGCACATTCGTCGTGGTCGGTGCCTGGGCGTGTATACGCAGGCCCCCGCCCACGAAATCCGGGTCCATGAACGGTCCTTCCATGTACACGCCCCATACATGGGCCGCATCGGCATCGCGGTGGCCCGCCACTTGCCTCATCCTCGACGCTAGCTTTTCGATCGTTTGCGACGGCAGCATCCCGCCGGTGAACTGGACGCTTGTCACGCCCAGGCGCAGGTATCGCCGGGCAATCTCGATGGCATCGTCATGGACGATGCTCATGTCGAACCCGCCCAGCAGCATCAGGTCGATCATGCCGGGTGACAGCGCTGTACCGGCCAGATCGATCGCTGCGAGGTCGCCGCTGTATCGACCGGTACCGACCGATTCGATCCGGCCGTCGGCCACGACCACGTGCCCTCGCTGCGTTCGTCCGTCGCCCAGCCAGAGCACCGCGCCATCCAGCACCAACTTGCTCATCGGTTCGCTCCGTCTCGGGTCTCGCGGCCATCATACTGGTTGCCAGCAAGATGAAAGGATGGTGACCATTTGCTTCCTCGGCGGTTATATCGTTTGTTTGGCTTGTTCGCTCCAATCACGAGGGCTTGATGATGAAGGTAAATCGATGGATTTTGCTGCGCCGCCTTTTGAGGGTGATCGTGCTTGCGGCGGTGGTGCTGGGTGTGGGCGGCTGCGCCCAGGCACTGGTGTCAATCCCGTTCGATGTGTCGCGTCACATGGTGATTCGCGCCGTCACGCTGCCAATCGACTCAGCCGAGATTGTCGCCAAGGGCGTGGTCAAGGCGGTGCTCAAGTAGTCGCACCGACGTGGCCGGCGGCCTTGGCCTGATCCGATTTTACACGGCCTTGCCCGTGTGGGCTCGGTCGACGACAATCACCGCTTCGTGGTGAGCGGGCGTTGCTGTCGCCGACGGAGGTTGGTCAGGTCATGGTGCGAGTTGGTATTGCTGGCCTCGGGTTCATGGGGGTGACGCACTTCAAGGCCCTTGAGCAGGTTGGGGACGCCGAGGTCGGTGCCGTCTGCACGCGTAGCGCGAAGAAATTGGCTGGCGACTGGCGTGACGTGCAGGGCAACTTCGGAGATGGCGGAAGTGAGCAGGACCTTCAGGCAATCGCCACATATCCGCAATACGGCGATTTGATCCGCGACGATAATCTCGATCTGATCGATATCTGTTTGCCCTCGCCGATGCACGCCGACACGACCGTCGCAGCGCTGGAGGCGGGCAAGCACGTGCTGGTTGAAAAGCCGATCGCGCTGACGGTCAAGGATGCTGACCGGATGATCGCAGCGGCCAAGTTGGCGGGTCGGCACCTGATGGTAGCGCACGTGCTGCGCTTTGCACCGCCGTGGGCGTTTGTCAAAGAGGCGATGACCAGCGGGCGGTTCGGCCGGCTGGTGACGCTGAGCATCCGGCGTGTCATCTGTCCGCCCAAGTGGAGCCGCAGCATCGCCGACCTCTCGGTCAACGGCGGGCCGCTGATCGATCTGCACATTCACGACGTCGACTTTGTGTTGCATCTGCTGGGCAAACCGAAGCGGGTGGTGGCGACCGGATGGGTGAGCGACGGCGTGGTGATGTACGTGGCGACGAACTACGACTACGGCGACGGGCCGGTCGTCCACTGCCACGGCGGCGCGGTGGCGATGGCCGGCCGACCGTTTGCCGACGGGTACGAAGCCTGCTTCGAGAAGGCGACCGTCGCATTCGCTGCCGCCACCGAGCCGGCCGGCAACGACCCGGCCAAACGGCAGTCGCAAGCGCACGAGTTGATCGTTTACGACGATGACGGCGGGGTTAGTTTTCCGCAATCCGACGCACAGGACCCATTCGTCGGACAGCTGGCACATGCTGTTGAATGCGTTGCCAATGATCAACCCAGCACGATTCTCGGGGCTGACAGCGCTCGCCAGTCACTGGCAATGACCTTTCTCGAACGCGAATCGATTTTGACTGGTCAGTACGTGGTCGTGACCTGACAGGGGTTGGCATTGGACGACGCCGCAAACGATTCAGCCGAGCGCGATGCGTTGGTGGTGTTGAGTCTGGTCGATGGCCTGGGTCCGACGCTGACGAACCGCTGTGTCGAGGCGTTGGGCTCGGCTTCGCGGGTGCTGGCCGCCTCGACAAGTGACCTGGCGATGGTCAAGGGCATCGGATCAAACCGTGCGGCCAAAGTGCGCGTCCAGATTGATCGCATCAGCAGCGGTGGCGAACTCGACCGCGAGATGCAGCTCATCGCCGAGCACGGCGTGACGCTGGTCAGCCCGGCCGATGACGGTTACCCGCGTCTGTTGCGGCACATCCCCGATCCTCCGCCACTGCTCTATGTGCGTGGTCAGTTGCGGGAAGAGGATGTGTTTTCGCTGGCGATGGTCGGGTCGCGCAGATGCACCCACTACGGTCGGGAGCAAGCGGATCGACTGGCATCGCTGGCGGCGGGCGCCGGCTTGTGCGTGGTCAGCGGCGGGGCCTACGGCATCGACGCCGCAGTGCATCACGCAACGTTGCGCGCCGCTGGCCGCACCATCGCTGTGCTTGGCAGCGGCCTGGCCCGGCCGTATCCGGAAAAACACGCCGACCTGTTCGACCAGATCGCAGCCGGCCAGGGCGCGGTGGTCAGCGAGTTGCCGATGACGTTTCCCGCCATGGGCGAGAACTTTCCGCGCCGCAACCGGATCATTTCTGGGTTGTCGCTGGGTGTGCTGGTCATCGAGGCTGCCGCGCGCAGCGGCGCGCTGATCACCGCGCGCCTGTGTGCTGAGGAGCACGGTCGGGAGGTCATGGCCGTGCCGGGCCGGGTCGATTCACCGTTGTCGGCGGGCTGTCACAGGATGATCCGCGAGAGTTGGGCCACTTTGGTGACCAGCTTTGGCGATGTGCTCGACGCATTGGGTGAGACTGGGCAGATGCTCAAAGCAGGTCTGGCCGCCGGGCCCGCCGATGCGCCCGAGGATCAGCCGATACACACGCAGAACCTGACGGACACGCAGCGCCAGATCGTCGAAGCGCTTGACGAGCCACGCAACCTCGACGAGTTGGCGGTGGTGACGAGGCTGGCCGTCGCGGCTATTCAGGCCGATCTGACCGTGCTGCAAATCCGGGGTGCCATCGACAAGCAGGGGCCGGTGTTCACGCGCACGCACCGTTAGGCGGGTCACGACACATCTGGCGGCGGCCCTTGTGTTTAGGCTGCCGTCAAGTAGGATCCTCGCCATGCGAAGACGACTGAACATCGCCATCCCCGAGAATCTTCCCTTGGGCAAAGCCAGCCCGTGGGTGGAACTGGCACAGCAACACGTCTGATCATGTCGGCTCATTTAACGGTCGGGTTTGCTCGGTGCCGCGCATGGGTAGAATGATCTTGAAGGGTGTCCTGCCATGCTGCCTGTTTACGATCTGAGCACACCGTCGGGGCGTGATGCGTTTGAGGCCCGCCTATGCAAGCTGCGTGCAACGGCGTTGTTGACCGGCGCTGAAGCACAGGTCGCCGCGCAGATCGTCCAGGCCGTTCGCCGCGACGGCGACGCCGAGATCGTTCGGCAGGTGCAAAAGTGGTCGGACCCGGATTTTAACGCCGGCCGTATCCGTGTGGATGGCTCGCAACTGGCCGCGGCGAACAACGCGTTGATTGGCCCGCTGCGCGCGGCGATCGAGACTTCGATCGA
>CAUYYV010000041.1:0-15929 GCA_963577075.1 Phycisphaerae bacterium | reverse complement strand
GACGTTAGGAGAAAGAGTAATGATAGAGCTGTACCATCGAGGAGGGAGACAAACATGAACTGCCAAGCCCTGCGGTCGAGTATCAAGAGCGTTCAAACCGATTTCGCTCTATGAGGTGCTTTTTCGATCATGGTTATAACTATCCTACAGCTCTGGATTCATATGATGATTCTGTGACCGTCCGGCAAACCCATCTTCAACGTGATGGTTGGCCGTTAAAAGGGTTGATAATTTTATGAGTCTAAGTCGCCGCGACATTGTTCACCGCCTTGAAACAACGGGCATCGTCGCGGTAATCCGGGCCGACTCACCCGCCCAACTCGTCGATGTCTGCAGAGCCCTTCAGGCCGGGGGCGTCTTGGCCTCCGAGATTACGATGACCACGCCCGGCGCGCTCGACGCGATCGCCGCCGCCACCGATCAGTTGGCGGGTCAGTGCCTGATCGGTGTGGGCAGCGTACTCGATGGCGAAACGGCGCGGGCTGCCATTCTAGCTGGTGCCCAGTACGTCGTCGCGCCGACGCTCAACCAGGCTGTCATCGAGATGGCCCATCGCTACGGCAAGCCGGTTATCCCGGGAGCTTTGACACCCACGGAGATCATGGCGGCTTGGCAAGGTGGGGCCGATCTTGTCAAGGTGTTCCCGGCCAACCATTTCGGGCCGACCTATTTTAAGGACCTGCTGGCCCCGATGCCGCAGCTACGGCTGATCCCGACCGGTGGGATTGACCTGACCAACGCCGCCGATTGGATCAGAGCCGGCGCTGCCTGCCTTGGTGTCGGCTCGGCCTTGGTCAAGAAGGACCTGATCAAAGCCCGAGACTGGCAGGCCCTGACCCGGACCGCACAGCAATTCATCGAAATCGTCAAACAGGCTCGTCAACCGGTTTGAGGACGTGGCTGTTTGCTCGGGATAACCGCAACGTGACAAACGGTTTGGAGCGTCACTGCTGCTACCTCGTGGCGTCATCGTGCTGCGTCGGTGGCTCGTCGAGGTTGAGTTTCAATGCGGATTTGCCGGGCTATCTTGCGTGATCAGCAAGCGAACATCAGACGAGTTGGGCCGATTGCACGGTGGTGAACGGTTGCAGGGCGGTGAGCATGGCCTGCGCCTTGTCGATCGTTTCGTCGTACTCGGTGGCCGGGTCGGAGTCGGCGACGATGCCGCCGCCGACAGAGTAATCGATGCGCTCGTGCTGGGCGTCGATCATCATGGTGCGGATGGTGATGTTGAAGCACATCTCGTCGGGCGCGATAAAGCCGATGCACCCGCAGTACGGGCCACGGCGGACCGGTTCAAGCTGGTCGATGATCTCCATGGCGCGGATTTTCGGTGCGCCGGTGACCGACCCTCCGGGCATCGTGGCGCGCAGCAGGTCGATGGGGTCCTTGCGATGGTGCAGTCGGCCGGTGATGGTCGCCACACCGTGATGGATAGTCGGGTGCGATTCGATGATGCGCGAATGGGGCACCCGGACTGACCCGTAGGCACAGACCCTGCCGAGGTCGTTGCGCATCAGGTCGACGATCATATTCAACTCGGCGGTGTCCTTGGGGCTGTGCAGCAGTTGCCGTGCCGGGGCGGACGCCGGGCGTGTGCCCTTGATTGGCCGGGTGACGACACGGCCGATGTTATCGACGGACAGAAATAACTCCGGCGAGGTCGACGCAATCACGCGTCCGTCGTCAAGTTCGAGATACGCGCCAAACCACGCGGGCGATCGCGTCGCCAGCCGCCCGAACAGCGCCCGCTGCGCTATCGGATAAACGCCTCGGAAATCCGCGGTGAATCGTTGCGCCAAGCAGACTTGGAAGGCATCGCCGGCGGCAACGTATTCCATGGCGCAGGCGACCGCCGCCTCGTAAGCCTCACGGGTGAAAACGCTTTGCGGCTGCGACGTGCGGTAACTGGTCGGCCGTGACTTAGGCGTGTCGAGGGTGGGTGGATCGTCGGCCCAGGCGCCGCAGGCAGTCCAACGACGCGTTGCCAGATCGTACACGAGGTAACCGGGGCACCTTGTCAACTCGATGATAGGCCAGCCACGATCGTCGCGGGCGCGGCGAGGCAGGGTTTCGACCCATCGGCCAAGGTCGTACGACAGGTAACCGATCCACAGCCCGTCATCTCGATTGCCGAGGATGCGGCGAAGGTCCGTGAAGGGTTTGTGGCTGAACTGCGGCGTGCTCGACATTCTTGTGTTCTTGAAAACGTGAGAATGTGGCGACACCCCGTGGGGGTCCGGCAGGATCAGTCGACTTGCACCGCTTGGCACCGATTCGTCGAACCGGTAGGTACCCATCGGTTCGGCCAGGATCGATCGTTTGGCCCATTGCGCGTCGTAGCGACCCGAATGCAACAGCACCACCCGCCGATCTGCCGGCCATCGCGACAACGCCTCCAACGGGTTACATGACCAATCAAGTTGCCGGCCCACACTGATCATTTGCCCAACATGATAACATTTACGCGTTGATCGCCCACGCGCCGCCAAGATTGGTGTTTGGAATGGAGGGGGTGGTCGATAGGCTGGTTGTTCCCGATGTGGGGCGCGCCAGGGTGTGCGGGCAACTCTGTAGGTAGCGAGCGAACGATTGCAATCCGGGTCAATCTTTCTCCAATCAGCCCGTGTGTTGTCAGCGGTCCCGTTGTTCCAGCGAGCCCCGTTCGGATACGGTCTTATTCAGTTTTCAAACCACCGTGCGGCGAATCCTGGATCGAATCTCGGATCACCCTGAAATTGATCGTGATTGTGTTCCACCGAAATGAAAACTCGTGCGATTGAATGAATCATGGGCCGCACAATGAAGCATCAAGTATATCACGACGCCTCGCGTAGGTAATCGCCTTCACAAGGGACAAGCCCGCGAATTTTTCCGGGTTTAGTCTTCAACGCGGACTTTGTTTGCTCGAAAACGCAGCTGGGAGGCCCGGTCACATCGTCATCGACTCGGAGGCCTGATCCGTCGTGGCCTGCTTGACCCCCGCGTGGCGGAGCTTGGCGGTGGACGCATCCGTGCGCGGCGCCTCGAGCACGGGCAGCGAGTGCAACGCATTGCGTGCGTCGTTTGGATCGACGCTGCCGGAAAGTTGTGGGGCCGACGCAGAGGGCTTCAGTGCGATGCGGTCTTCTTTCTTCGTGAATATCCAGCCAAGGAAGTTGCGGCAGACGCTGACAATCATGCCGATGTCACCCGCGCCGAGCATCATCTTACTCATCCTCCACATCTGCTTCGGGCGGAAATAGAACTCGCGGAATGCCTGCTTGGTCGCCTTGAGAATGTCCTCGGCGGTAAAATCGTCGTAGCCAACGACGGCCGAGTCGTTCATGTCGAAGTGCTTCCATTCGTTGGTATTGAGCCAACCGTTGGCGACCGACTGGAAATAAAACTCCGTGCCGGCGTACGGCATGGCGATGTGGAACAGCGCGATGTCCAGCGGGATGCTCTTGGCAAAATCGATCGTCTCGCGCACCGTCTGGTGATTATCGCCCGGCAGGCCGATGATGAAGTAACCCCAGGTCTTGATGCCGTGCTTGTTGCAAAGATTGATCGTCGTGGTGGCTTGCTCGACCTTGGCGTCCTTCTTGACGTTGTCAAGCACCACCTGCGACCCGGACTCGATGCCGAAGGCGACCAGCCAGCAACCAGCCTGTTTCATCTTGACTAGCATTTCCTCGTCGATAGTGTCCACGCGGCTGTTGCACGTCCAGCGTATTTTCAGACCGTTGTTGATGATCAGGTCGCAAAGTTCCATCACGCCCTTGCGGTCAAAAGTGAACAGGTCGGCAAGGAACAGCACGTTGCGCACATTGTGCTTGGCGAGGTATTCCAACTCTTCATAGATCGACTCGGCCGACCGATACCTAACGCTCTTTCCCCACACGACACCCTCGAAGCAATAAGTGCACGAGTACGGACAGCCGCGATTGGTCAGCACCCAGGTGTAACGCTTGCCCAGAAACGGCATGCGGTACTTATCCAGTGGTAACAGATGTTGTTTGGGGATGGGCAGTTCATCGAGGCTTGCGACCAACTCGCGATCGGGCGTGGTCACCGCCTGGCCGTTGCCGTTGCGATAGGTCACGCCGGTAATCCCGTCCAACGGCTTGTTGCCGGAGACGCGGTCAACGATGTCGCGGAAACTCATCTCCGGCTCATGGCGGATGACAAAGTCCAATTCGGGCACCAAATTGAGCGTGTTTTGGGGAACTGCCGAGACATGCGTGCCGATCGCGATCGTCGTGGCGCCGGCCTGCTTGGCCTTCTGAAGGCACAACGTGTCTATCTCGAAGGTCGAGCCGATGACGTAGCTGACGTAAAACGCCGGCTTCTCCCTTTCGATCTCGGTGAAGAACTCGTCGGGCGACATCTTCTCGGCGATCGCGTCGATGATGCGCACCGTCATGTGCTGCGGCACCATGGCGGCGATGTACGCCAGTGAAGTCTGTGGCCAGATCATCTTCTCGCGGCTCTTGCGGCCCCAGCGGCAGACGTCGCGGATGTAGATGTGCCCATCCGGCGAAGGGGGGTTTACGATCAGTACATCAGTCATTACGAGGTTTCCAATTTAACTTAGAACTCTCTTCACGGTGTCTCGTTGTCCATTGCCGCCGCATCAGCGTGCGCGGCGATTAATTGCTCTTGCGACATTTCTCTGGCGGCCGAAGCCGCGGGCTTGGTCAGCAGCAAATCTCCCAGGAACAGTGCATCCATGCCCGTCTTTAGGAAACACTCGATCGCCTGCTGCGGTTCGTTGACGATAGGTTGGCCGCGGATGTTGAAACTGGTGTTGAGCACGACCGGTACGTCGGTGATTTTCTCGAACTGCTCGATCAGTCGGTAGTATTTTGGGTTGTGCTTTTTGCTGACGCTCTGCACGCGGCCGGTGCCGTCCACGTGTGTGATCGCGGGCACGAGTTGTCGTTTCTCCGGCCGCACGTCATAGACCAGGATCATGTAGGGCGATGGATAACCGGACACGAACCATTCACCGGTCTTGTCCTCGAGCACGCTGGGCGCAAACGGGCGGAACTCCTCGCGGAACTTGACGCGTGAGTTGAGCAGATCCTTCATCTCGGCCGTGCGTGGGTCGGCGAGGATCGAGCGGTTGCCCAAGGCACGTGGGCCCATCTCCATGCGGTCTTGGAACCATCCAATGATCTTGCCGTCGGCCAGCAATTTCGCTGCCACTGTTGGCGCGTCGTCGAGCCGGTCGATCTTTACCGCCGCGCCGCTCTGCACGACCTGCTCGGCGGCGGCGGCGCATTGCTGCTGCGTCCACGACGGGCCGAAATAGGCGTGCTCGAATACGTACTTGCGCGGCTGGCGCATCACCGTGTTCCAGAGCCAGTAGCAGGCGCCCAGTGCCGTGCCGGCGTCGTTGGCGGCTGGCTGGACCACGACCTCGTCGAACACGCTCTCGAGCAGAATGCGCCCGTTCATCACCGAATTGAGACAGACGCCTCCGGCCAAGCAGACCTTGTTCAACCCGGTTGTCTGGCGCAGCCATCGGGCCATGTGCAGCCCGATCTCCTCGGTGCGAAGTTGCACGGCAGCGGCCACGTCCTTGTAATGATCGGTCAACTCGCCCTCCGCGTCGCGTGCCGGACCCAGTGCGTCGTAGAACTTGCGGCTGAACCAGTTGGGTCGGCCCCGGTAGTGATAGGTGAAATACGACAGGTTCACCTGATACCCGCCGTCCGGCTTGGTCCTGACGATGTCGCGGAACAGGTCGATGTACCGCTTCGGGTCGCCGTACGACGCCAAGCCCATCACCTTGCCCTCACCCGATGCGAATTTGTAACCCAGATACTCGGTCACCGCGCCGTAGACCAGCCCCAGCGAGTTGGGAAAGCGCATCGTCCGGAGGCACTTCATGTCCAGCCCGCTACCGGTACCCATCCAGGTGCAGTCCCATTCGCCGGCTGCGTCGATCGTGAGAATTGCAGCTTCGTCGAACGGGCTGGTAAGAAACGTGCTGGCGGCGTGACATAGGTGGTGCGGTGCGTAGTGAATCTTCGTGTGACCGTTTAGGCTGAGGCGCTCGTTGAGCGTTGTGCCCAGCCGCAGCATGTTCACTTCCTTGTCGCCGCGGCTGCGGATCAGCTTGAGACTGCGTGGGAAGTAGCGAAGCAGGTGCATCGCGCGTGGCAAGCGCGCCATCTTCGGATCCCAGTAATAGACGACATGGTCCAACTCGTTCGGCTTGATGCCCGCGATGTCACAGCACCACTTGATCGAGTGAATGGGGAAATCGGCCACGTGCTTGCGGCGGAGGAATCGCTCTTCCTCTACCAGGCCCAGCATGTCGCCATCGCGCACGATAGCCGCCGCCGAGTCATGTCCGTAACAATCAAATCCGAGAATGTGCATCCCGATCACTTCCTCGCCGGTCTCGAACTGAATCTAACCCACTAAATTCTGTCGCCGCACCCTCTGGTGCATTCACGGTTGCGTGCCCACCACGGCGTGATGATTCGTTACCGGGCTCTTGTCGCCCTGCGTGGGGCGATCATCACCGACGAGTGTCTCGGCAATGGTCGGCTCGGGCGGCTGCCGTTGGCCCAACTCGGCCGGCGACCGCACGGCGTAGCCGTCGTGAAGGAACGCACGCTGGCGCTCACCCACCGCCCAGATCACCCGGACGATGACGCCGCCTAATGCCGCTACGCCGCCCACCACCATCAGGAGCAACGCAATTGCCAATAGCATGCCCCCGTCCGGCTGATCCTTCCAGAAAAAAATGGTGCCCAAACCCACCACGCCGATCAAGCTGGCTGCCGTCCCGCCGACGATCAGCCGTTTGTAATTGAGAAGCCATTGCAGCAGTCGTTCGGCCACGCCCAGCCGATGACGGGGGCTGATCAGCAGATAATTGAGCTGGTGGCAGATTAGACCTGTGGCAATCATCAAAAAGACCAGCAACACCGAGGCTCCGATTGTCACCAGCGGCATTCCGCCGGCCGCCAGCACCAGTAATGCCAATGCCACGTAGCCCACGCTCACCAAAGCCCCGGCACCGAGCATCGTCTTCAGGGGCGCATAACAGCAGGCGGAAAACAGAATCGTAAAAAGAAACCGAAAACCGTCCTTCACCACGCTCAGCTTGCTGCGCCCGATGCGCTGCTCGTAGGGCATGGGTACTTCCTCGATGCGCAAGCGTGGGTCGAGCAGGCAGATGCAACTCATCGCCGGCGTGAAGTGCAGCCCATCGGGCAGAGGCGACAGCAACCGCAAGCTCCGCCGCCGCACGATGCGGAAGCCCGAAGCGGTGTCGGTCAGTTCACAACCCGAGATCATGCCCAACAGCGCGGCGAACAGCCGGTTGCCGAACTTGCGGATCATCGGCATTTTGCTCTGCGAATTGAGTCGAGCGGCCAAGACGACGTCTGCTTCTCGCTCGGTGAGTCGACGAACCAGCGGAACGCAGAAGTCAGGGTCGCAGGTGCCGTCACCATCGATGAACCCGACCAAGTCGGCGTCGGTCGTCTGCCAGCCGGCTTTGATGGCCGCGCCGTAGCCGCGGTTACGCTCGAAGCAAACCTTGACCACCTCGTCGAACTCGGGTTGGTCGACGATTTTCTGCGTCCCGTCAGTTGAGCCGTCGTTGACGAAAACGATGACCATCTCGGTCACGTCGGTCTGTTCGACGACCTTCTGACGGGCGGCCAGCGCTCGCTGCAGCGTCGAGGCGATAGCCTGCTCCTCATTGAGCGCAGGGATGACCAAAGCCAGTTTCATGAATTGATTGCCTCCACCGAGGTAATAATGCTTATTAAACGCTGATTTGGCAAGTGGGAAAGAGATATTTTTGTGGTTGTCGACCGGTGCTGAGTGCTATAACTTTAGCTTGATAAGAAGATTACCGTCACGGGCTAATTTGCGGTACATGCTTGATATGAAAACTGCCCACAGCTGCTGGATCCGGCACTATCTCGTATAAATCACGGCCGGGAAATGATTTATCAGCATGCTTAGGCCAACCCTCGATGGACCGCACGTAGATGACGTTGTTGGATTCAAAGGGCGCTTGCATGAAGACCATGCCCGCACGGGCGTCGACCGGCGGATATGTGCCGCGTGGTGGCATGGCGACGATCGCGTGGGTCAGCCCAGCACGCTTCACGGCATCGTGGGCGGCGGCACTGACCAGATGCGGCGGTGCGATGCGATTGAGATAAACTTGGGCCGGATACACGCCAAGGATCGCGGCTACCAGGCCGCCGATAAGCAGGCACACGGCCGCCTGGCCGGCAGCCGCCCGTGCCCGTTGCGATGCGTCCGAGGCGGCTCGTAGAGCAACGTCAATCAACTCGGCGGCCAGGATCGCCACCAACGGTGTGGCCGGCAGAAGCCAGCGGGGACCCCACCACACCGTGGTGAAGCCGAACGCTGTATTGGCTATAAAAAACAGTAGCGTCGACGTGGCAAGCAGTCGCAGGCCAGGTTGCCGCCAGTGATGCCCTGCCGCGATCGCGCCCAGCAGCGCCGCCGTCAGCCCGCCCAAGCCCCAACCGGGAAAGTGCTGGTTTAACTCGACCCATTGGAACGTGAATCGGCCGAACACGTCTAGTGCGCTGCGGTGCCAGTCGTTGCCCCATCGCGGCTCAAGCGCATAGGGGCTCTGCAGAGCCGACCCGGTCGTCACAGCGTTCTGCCATAAGTACGCGGCGACGCCCGCCATGGCGGCAATCGCGATCAGCGGGCCCAACAGCGTCCACCGCTGAGGTCGGCGAACCATTTGCCCCAACACCACGAAGATCGGTGGTAATGCGAACATGGCCGCGTCGCCAGGTCGCACCACCACGCCCACGCCCAGAAACAGCCCCGCCCCCAGCGCCGACAGGGCTTCCTGCCTGCGCATCGTGCGAAGAAACAGCCACATGAACCCGGTCACCGCACACGTCGAAGCGACGTGCGAGGCGAAGTTGGCGCCATTAAACCACGTCCAGGGCGACAGCCCAATCAACAGGGCCGCGAGTACCGCCACCCGCCGCGGTGCGAATTGACGAGCCACCAGCCCGGTCAGCACGGCTGCAGTACCGACCAGCACCGCGTTGGCGAGGAACCCGACGCCGAAATGATCGAACGTGCCCAGCACTGCGGGCCAGCCGAGCGGATATTTGCCGAAGAAGCGGCCGCCGGTTTCCACGAAAAAAAGCGAGCCTTTGAACAACTCCACATCAGCTGGAGCCGGCATGTACATCATGCCCGCCCACATCATTCGCCCCTGGATCAGGTAGGTCAACGCGTCGCTGAAATGGGCAATGCCGTCGAGGACGAGCCGCGACATGGCAGCGCCCAGCAGCAGCGGCGCCACGAAAGCAATCAGTAACAAGACTCGTCCTCTCAGTCCGCGGCGCACCCGTGCAGCACCGCGGGCAAGCTGTTGGGGCGACGCCCACAGCGCCGATAGTGCAAGCCCGGCGCACACCGCCGCCGCCAATTGGAGGTAACTGCGCAAGTCCTGTCGTAACATCCACGGGCCGAACCGGTGGCGCATCGCGTACGGGTCGTACACCAACTCGTAGATATCCAGACTGCCGACAGCGACGGTGAGCAGCAACAGGGCAGAAAGGAAGACGTGACGCCGCATCCAACCGAGCGCCCACTTGAGCGCGCCACGCAATCGTGCGTCTTGGACTACCGCCGCGGCTATTGCCGCCGATCCGATCGTCGCACCCGCGATTGCCGCGTATACCAACACGTTGGGCAGGGTCGTGACGATCCGCGTGTCGTGAAGATTCCCGTGCTTGAGGACGAATTGCCCGTTTTCGTGGCTGAGCAGCCACGCCCACGCTGACAGCAGTGAAAACCCGATCGACCCGCACAGCAGCGCTACGGCGCGCAGCGACGCAAATTGCAGGGACACACCGTCATGTTCGGTATTGGTCATTCCCACAAGGTGTGCCCGGTGAGGTGCAGAAACACGTCCTCGAGGGTCGGCTTACCGACGGTGATTGAGCGTGTTCGGCCGGCGACGGCGCCTGATAGGGTCGCCACGAATGCGGCTCCATCGGGTTTTTCCAAGTGGATCCGCCCGCCGTGCACCGCGGGCTCGCCACCGGGCGGCCAAGGGGAAAAACGAACGTTGATCACCTTGCGAAGGTCATCAATGTCTTCGGGGTCATCCGGTTCGATGGTGATCACATCGCCGCCGATGGCGTCTTTGAGCCGATCGGGCGAGTTCAGCGCCGCGACGCGGCCTCGGCACATCACCGCCAGCCGGTCACAGCGGTCAGCCTCCTCCATCAGGTGCGTCGTCAGCGCCACGGTCACGCCTTGCTCGCGGCGTAATGCGCTCAGCAGGTTCCACAGATCACGCCTTGCCCCGGGGTCGAGCCCAGTGGCCGGCTCGTCGAGCAGCAGCAGACGGGGCTGGTGCAGCAGTGCCTTGGCTAGTTCGACCCGCCGGCGCATGCCGCCGCTGAACCGCTCGACGTATTCGCCTCGACGCGTGTCAAGCCCGAATCGTTCGAGGAGTTCGTTGATCCGAGCCCGCAACGACGGGCCGTGCAGACCATAAAGGTGGCCGTGATACATCAGGTTTTCCTCGGCTGTCAGCTTGTGGTCGAGGCTGGGCATCTGAAACATGACGCCTAGATGGCGCCGCACACTCGCACTCTGCGTGACCACGTCGCACCCGAAGATGCTCAGTTGCCCGCTGAGGGCGCCGTTGCGCGGGCGGGGGCGCAACAGGGTGGCGAGCACGCGAAACAGCGTTGTTTTTCCGCTGCCGTTGGGGCCGAGGATGCCGAAGATTTCGCCCGGGTTCACGTCAAAGCTGACACCGTCGAGCGCCGGTAATTTGGCCGATGCGTTGATGGTTGCGCCACGAGATCGGCGTGAACTCGGCGGCGGGTAAAAATGTGACAAGTTACGGATGCTGATCGCTGCGGAAGGATCGCAGGATACAGAAGCGGTCGGAGCTTGGACGATAGTCGTCACGGTGTCTGTGTGCGCGTAAAGGGGTTAGTGCTCCTGTTCGTCATCAGCCGCCTCAGCGCCTTCATGATGACCGGCAGCACCTGAATTTCCGTGCGCAGCCTTGTCGGGCGGCGCCTTGAAGTCGGCCAGAGTGTGGTCCTTCGTGTAATTGCGCTCCGCCAGAGTGCGGATATCGGTCAACATCGGCAGAATCATGATGGCCACCAAGACAAGCGGCACCAGCGCGATTCCCACGATTGTGACCCGCTCAAACTTCAGGTGCATGAAGTACGTCATCACGATAAACGCCTTGGGAAGCGTAAACGCAAAGATGATCAGCACCAGCACGAACTTGGGTACGAACGGATCGCCGGTCGCATTGGATTGGCGCCAGACTTCGTACAACACGATCTCCGCCGCCGTAAACAGCAGCAGCAACAGAAAGCAAGCCAAAATATTAACTTCGTGTTTTGTATCGTCAGCCATGGCCGCACCTCGCGCGTTTGGGATAGCAAATCACATCAGATACACGATCGCAAACAGGATAATCCAGACCAGGTCGACGAAGTGCCAGTATAGGCCGGTCAGTTCGATCGGTGCGTATTGAGTGTAGCGTGGACCGAACTTTCCGAAAAATGCCATGATCGTCAGCACGAGCATGGCGATCACGCCGACTAAGACGTGCAAACCGTGGAACCCGGTCATCACGTAGAAGCAGCTTCCAAACAGGTTTTTGTCCGGCGTCATCTGGTTGCGGAACAAATGGATGTACTCATAGACTTGAATGCCGACAAACATCGCACCGATCAATGTCGTGGCCAGCAGCCCCAGCGCGCCTTTGGCGGGCTGGCCTCGCTGGTATGACTGCAATGCCCAGACCAGAGTCACCGACGAGCAGATCAAAAAGAACGTGTTGACCGCGGTTAGCGGCACGTTGAGCGTCTGATCCGGGCGCGGCCAGCCTGGCTGGCCGAAGCGCAGCACGATGTACGCGCCGATCAACCCGGTGAAGAACATCACCTCCGACCCGAGGAACAGCCACATGACGATCTTGCCATTGGTGATGCCCGTCTGGAGCACCGAACCGTGCGCCATCAAGGGGCCTTCGTCTTCGTGGGCCAGGTCGTGTGCGGTCGCTTGAGACATAGCGGATAACCTCTGGTGTGCGCGTTTCTAAACGCGGTCAATGAGCATTAGCGTGAGCACGGCGGGCAGATAAAACAGCGAGGCGAAGAACAACGCGCGGGCGCGGCGTTGAGTCGGTCCGACGGCCAGGGCGACGCCGAACGCCAGAAACATCGCCCCGAAGATCAGCGAGCCGACGAGATAGACCGTGCCGCTGACGTCCACCGCCACGGGCAACAGGCCCAGCGGCAGCAATGCCAAACAGCCGATCACGATCTGCCGAAACGTGCCGGCCGGGTCCGGATTTTCCACGGGCAACACGGGGATGCCCGCGCGGGCATATTCGTCGCGATACATCCAGGCGATCGACAGAAAATGCGGCAGTTGCCAAAGGAACATCAGGGCAAAAAGCAGGAATGCCTCGACCCCTAACCAGCCGGTGGCGCCGGCGTAACCGATCACCGGCGGCAACGCACCGGGGAACGCACCGGCGATCGTGGCCACGCTGCTGATACGCTTCAGCGGTGTGTATACCAACGCATAAGCGGCGATCGTCACCGCCGCGAGCAACGCAGCAATCGGCGCAGCCCATATTGCCAAAACCAACACGCCCGCGAGGCAGGTTCCGGACGCCAGCACCACGGCGTGCCGCGCAGAGATTCGACCGGTCGGCAGCGGACGGTTCATGGTGCGGCGCATCTTCGCGTCGGTGGCCCGCTCGATTGCCTGGTTGAAGATGCCCGCACCGATGCAGGACAACGCCGTGCCGCCAAGCGTTGCCACCAATGCCATCAGTGACCACGACACCCCCGGATAACCGCTGCCGCTCGTCGCGCCCATGGCGAATCCGACCAACGCGGTGATGACCACCATCAGGGTTAGGCGTGGCTTGGCGAGTTGGAGGTAATCAGCCGCTAGTGACGGCGCTGCCGCACGATTGAGTGCGATCGTTGCTCGTGGACGGCCAGTCAGTTGCGTCATGCGCCGCCTCCCCCCAACGCCATCGGATAGTTGCGCCCAACCGCCGGGGGCGAGCCTGAAACATGATGGCTTAGCAGGTAAAGGCGCATCGTCAACAGGGCCGCCGTCGCCAGCGTCATGGCACCCATCGCCTGATGCGCCGTGGCGACGTTCGACATGCGTCCGGTCCACACGATCGCGGCGCCCAGGGCCAGTTGCACGACCAACAGCAACGCGATGACCATCGCCGGTCGGCGTACCACAGCGATCTGACCGGCCGCACGCGTTACCAGCCAGAAGCCCACGACCAGCACCGCGATCGCCCACAGCCGATGCGCGAAGTGGATGGCAACCTGCCACGGTGCCGGGTATCCACCCAACGGCAGGTCTTCGTCGCCAATCAGCGTGTCGTATGCCGCCTCGATCGCCCCCGGCTCGAGTGGTGGCACGATGCCACCCAACGCCGACGGAAAATCGGGGATTGCCAGACCGCTTGCGGTGTGACGCATCGCTGCACCGATCACAAGTTGCACCAGTAACACCAGCAGAAACGCGATCGAGAGCGATCGCACCACCGCGATCGACGCCGAACCGGATATCGGTGAACTGCCGTCGCTTGCCACGGATTGATGATCTTGTCGCTCCGCCACGGCGAGCCACCATTTACTCGTCGCCGCGGCGATGAGCACGGTCATGCACAAGAACAGTTGCCCCATCACGCCGTGCAGTACGGCAAATGGCGTGGCCAGGGCGGGCATCCAGTTGGCCAGTTCGACGCGTAGGCCGCCAAGCACGCCTTGAACGATCACCATGGCCAGCGTCGAGACGCCGAACCAACGCAACCACCGTCGCTGCTGTTGCGTCCGCCACAGCCAGATCGCCAACGCGATGCACATCATGCCTACCACGCTGCCCTTGAGCCGGTGGATGTGCTCATGAAAAATCCCGCCGATCCACTGATCGATCGGAAAGTTCCAAAGGAAATACCCGTACACCGTAAAGCCGTCTGGTACGGAAAGCCCGGCGTCACGGCTGCTGACGTTGCCCCCGGTAATGACCAGTACAAACGTGGCGAGCACGACGAGAATCGCGAAACGGTGCAGCCAAGATCGGTGGCACAGCGTGCCGGGAATCATCCGCTGCGCCACATCGGCCAATCCACACTCCGGGCAATCGGGGTCCCTGGTCGACCCGGCCGGATACCCGCATCGGGGACAGGCAAGAAACTCGTTGTTATGCGAAGAAACCATCTGCTCTCGAATCAAAACCAAAAAATTAACACCATCAGTATCAGTGTCCTGCCGGTTCCGTCACGCCTGGCGGCAATGACCGGTCTTGAGGCAAGAAATCTTCCTCGACTGCGGGCGAACTGTACTCGTACGGGCCGCGGTGGACCGTTGGAATCGTCTCAAAATTGAGGTGGATCGGCGGTGAGTCGGCGACCCATTCGAGCGAGTTCAGGTTGTGGGGATTCCGCGGCGCCTGTGCACCGAAGACATCCTTCGGGCAGCGCATGACCAGATAAGCCGTGCCTGGCAGCGCCACCAGCATCATTAGCAGCCATCGGTACTCAATCAAGCCCGGCAGGCCGCGTATGATAAACAGGTCATCGCGGACCAGCATGGGAGCCAGAAACACCGGCAGGAACCAGACGTACATGGCTCGCTGCAGGAAACTGGTCATGGTCAACCGCTCACCGCTTCTAAGGACCATGACATAAACGATGAGCGTCACGAGATAGTAGCTCACCCAGAACCATCCGCCTGCGACCATGGCCGCCAGGCCGTGCGCGTAGACGCCGCAGGCGGTGAGCAGTGCCTGAAGCGCCGCCATCAGAGGCGGCACGAGCAGCATCAGAAGTGCGCTGGCGCTCATGCCGCCGATTGCCCAGACGCCAAAGACGGCCAACACAATCGCCACGCTGGCCACCACGCCGTTGCCGACGGCGACGATCAGGTTGTGCTCAAACGTGGCCAGGCCCAGTGGGAGTTCGCCAAACAATGCGGCGTGGACCACCGATAGGCACTGCCATCCGGTCGCCCCGATCACGATAAAGGCCGCAATCTTTCCGCCGCGCGGCAGTCCGATCAATAGCGCCAGCAGCAGCACCGCCAACCCACCGATCGTGCCGGCGTATCCCAGCCAGGTCGTGGCGTAGTCCAGAAGATCCTGTGGTCCGACCGCGCTGCTCTCGGGATCCCAGTTCACGCCTGTCCAGAACGTGTAGCCGATCACCACGGGCACGATCAGCGCGACCGCGAACGCCGCAACGACGCCCCTGCCCAGCTTACGAGGCAGGCTGGTGAAGAAGTTGTAGAAAAATGGCAACTGCGCCAGGCCCAGCGACATCGCCCACAACGTCATGATCACGTTGAGGTCCTGCATGTGCTTCAGGCCCGGGTACTCCATGTTCGACGCGTATCGGCGCGGCTGGCCGCCCACGCCCAGCACGTGCATCAGAAAGAACGTGCCGTTGAACGCGATGATCAGCATGATGAAATGGATCACGCCCCACTTGTAGTTCATGTCACGGCCGAACATCTTGGGAAACCAGTGGTAGATGCCGGCGAAGATGCCGAAGATCGAGCCGCCGAACAACACGTAATGGATGTGTGCCACAATAAAATACGTGTCGTGTATTTGGATATCCACCGGCGTGGATGCCATGAAAATTCCCGACAGTCCACCGATTGTGAACATGCTGACGAACCCGATGGCGAAGAGCATGGCGGGCGTGAACCGGATGTCGCCGCCCCAGAGCGTCCCCATCCAGTTGAACACCTTGATCGCCGACGGCACGGCGATCAAGATCGTCGACGCCATGAATGTCGTGCCCAGTACCGGGTTCATGCCCGACTGGAACATGTGGTGGCCCCAGACGATGAAACCGAGTCCGGCGATGCCGCTGATCGCGTAGA
>CAUYYV010000040.1:0-16013 GCA_963577075.1 Phycisphaerae bacterium | reverse complement strand
TGACATGGTCCCGTTGCTGGAGGACCTTCGCGCCGCGGCGGCGGACCTCCGGGCGCTGACCTCCGGTGTCAACGCCCACCGCCGTGAATGGATCGAGCGGATCGACCACCTGACCATCTCGGCTGACGAAGCGGTCGCCGACATACGCGACATGGTAAAGGACAAGAGCCCCGCGGTGCGGCAGACGATCGACAATGTCACCGAAGTGACACGGCACGTTCGTGACAAGACGCTTGTGCAGATCGACGACGCTTTAGGCAAGGCAATCGCCTCGCTGGACAACGTCAAGAAGGCTTCAGCCGAGTTGAAGACGTTTGTCGTCGGCCAGCGGCCCGTGTTGGAACGCGCGGTCGCCAACGCGCAACTGACGACGGCACAACTGATGCTGGCCGCGATTGAAGTGCGCCGTTCGCCTTGGCGGCTGCTTTACGAGCCGAACGACAAAGAGTTGGAGTCGGACAATATCTACGACGCGGCGCGATCGTTTGCCTTGGCTGCTGGAGCGCTGGACTCGGCGGCGCAGAGCCTCCACGGCGTCGCCCAGCAACAGCCGCAGGACCACGAGCAGATCACCAAAATGCTCGACCAGCTTGAGGCCCTGTTCGAGCGGTTCGAGCAGGCGGAGGACGGCTTGTGGAAGGCCCTGAAGCGGCGACCGGCCGGACCGCCCAAGCCCGCCGAGTACCTGCCAACGAGCCCGGTGTCTGCGGCAGACGGCGCCGATTGACACCGGGGCCCGGGTAGGCAACAATAATTCACCAAGCGCCGACTTGTCCCCAGCAGCGGAGACCCAACGATGAACATCCCAATGGCCCGGTTCAGTGCGTTGATCCTGGTTGGCGGAGCGGTGACGTTGTCAGGCGGTTGCGCTGCAACAGATAAGCCGATTACCGCTGAGATGCTGCGTAAGGACCTGAGTCCCAACATGGGATCACTGGCTTTTACGCACGACGAACGGCTCAACAACGAGGCCAAATCCTGGCATATCAACTGGCGCAATGCGGTTGGCACGATTGACCGCATCATGTTCAATGACCGGCCGTTTCGGATGTCAATCCACCCAATCCCCTGACACGACCTGTTGTCTGGGGGGCACGATGACATCGAACCCAGCCGCGCTCGGTCAAGCCTGATTTTCGACCAATACCTGTCCCAGCGAACGGCCTGACCGGGGACCACGAGACAACCTCGGCCGACTTTCTGCCGCTGCACGAAGTGGCACGACACGACGCATCACGTCGCGCCGACGAGCGTTGAACCGGTAAAATAATCCTGCAGTGCGCAGACGCCCCATTTGTCCTCGCGCAGCGCGGTGATGGCCTGCACCGCCGCCGCGGCACCGGTGGTCGTGGTGAACATCGGCACGTCGAATCGCACCGCCATCGCGCGCAACCGGCCCTCATCGGTCGCCACGCCCTTGCGCGTGGGCGTGTTGATGATCATCGCCAGGTCACGGTTCTTGATCAGGTCGATGCAGTTGGGCCGGCCCTCGCTGATCTTTTTGACCCGTTGTGTCTCGATGCCGTGCTCCGCCAGAAACGCCTGCGTGCCGCCCGTGGTCAACACCTCGAATCCCAGGTCGACAAGCTGACGAGCGGTCTGCACGATCTGCGGCTTGTCGCCTTGCCGCACGGAGAGAAATACCTTGCCGTCCCGAGGCAGGATCGTGCCCGCCGCCATCTGCGCCTTGGCGAACGCGATCGGAAAGCCCGGATCGATTCCCATTACTTCTCCCGTCGACCGCATCTCGGGGCCCAAAATCACGTCCACACCCGGGAACTTGTTGAACGGAAATACGGATTCCTTCACCGACGTGTGTGCCGGCGTCAATTCATCGGTGACATCCAGTTCGGCAAGTTGCTTGCCGGCCATGACCTTTGCCGCGATGCGGGCCCACGACCGGCCGTTGGCCTTGCTGACGAACGGCACCGTCCGCGACGCCCGCGGGTTGACCTCCAGCACGAAGACCTCGAAATCGCCGTTCTCGTTCTGGGGCCGGCGGATCGCGTACTGCACGTTCATCAGCCCACGCACGTGCAACGCCCGGGCCAGCTTGTAGGTGCTTTCCTTCAACTGCGCCACGACGTGGTCGGGCAACGAGTGCGGCGGGATGGCGCAGGCGCTGTCGCCCGAATGTACACCCGCCTCCTCGATGTGTTCCATGATGCCGCAGATCAGGACATGGGGCTCATGTCCTGTGGCCGAGCCCGCTTCGATCAGTCGGTTTGTCTCGGCCCCCTGGTCCCGTGGCCTCCCAGTTCCTACATCAAAATCCGCCACGAGATCGACATCCACTTCGATCGCGTCGGCCAGAAACTTGTCGATCAGGATGGGCGCGTTGACCAGATCACTGACGTTGACCGCGGTCGTCATGTAATAGACGAGTTGCTCCTCGTCGAAACACGTTTCCATGCCCCGCCCACCGAGCACGTAGCTGGGGCGGACCAGCACGGGATAGCCGATCCGGTTGGCGACCTCGACCGCCTGCTCCATCGAGTAGGCGATGCCGTTGTCCGGCTGCCTGATCTGCAACTCGTGCAACAGCTTCTGGAACCGTTCACGGTCCTCGGCCAGATCGATTGAATCAACGCTCGTGCCGATGATCGGCACGCCGGCGGACTCGAGACCATGCGCCAGGTTAAGTGGCGTTTGGCCGCCGAACTGCACAACCACGCCGAGCAACTTGCCCGGGCGCGTCAGCGGCGCGCCATTGAGCTTCTCGCAGATGTTCAGCGTGTCCTCGAGCGTCAAAGGCTCGAAAAACAGCAGGTCGCTGGTGTCGTAGTCGGTCGAGACCGTTTCCGGGTTCGAGTTGATCATCACCGCCTCGAATCCCAATTCCCGGGCGGCAAAGGCCGCCTGCACGCAGCAGTAGTCAAACTCGATGCCCTGGCCGATCCGGTTCGGGCCGCCGCCAAGAATGACAATCTTTTTGCGATCGCTGACACGGATTTCGTCGTCGTAGTAAACCCTGTCATTCTCGGTGCGGTGATGGACCGGGACGGGCTCGGCCCGGCTTGCCGTGTCAACACCGACCCGCGTAATGGGGCTTTCATAGGTCGAATAGTAATACGGCGTCGCCGCCTCGAACTCCGCGGCACAGGTATCAACCAGTTTGAACACCGTAGCGATCTGTCGCGACTGTCGGTGGCGACGCACCTGGAGGATCGTCTGCGTCGTGATCTGGCCCAGATAGAGGTGGGCCAACTGCGCATCGGAGTAGCCGAACTGCTTGGCCTTGAACAACACGTCGTCGGGCACATCCTCAAGCCGACCGTAGTGGATCAGCACCTGCTCGAAATCGACGAGTTGCCTGATCTGATCGAGAAACCACGGATCAATAGCCGTAGCCGTATAAATCTGGTCGATCGACCAGCCGGCCTTGAATGCGTAGCGGATGTAGTAGAGTCGGCCCTGTGACGGGACGTTGAGCTTGCGCTCGAGCTTGTCCTGCGAAATGGGCCATTCGGTGTCAAGCAGTTGATGCGTACCGCCGAGGGCATCCTGCGCCGCACGGACAACCGAGCCGTGCGCCGCACCGAGTCCCTCCTCGATGATTGCCAGTTGATACCGGGCGGTGTCGTCCAGTTCTGCCAGGCATTGCCGATCGTTGTGCAGGATCGCGGCGGCCTTGAGCGGCGAGACCCCGCCGGCAAGTGTCTGCACCGCGGGCAATGCGCTCGGATGCTCGCGCTCGACCCAATTCAACGTGGCACGCAGGGAGCTGAGCCAGACATCCAGCGTGTCCAGCCCCAGCCCGAACCGCTTGACCTCCATCGACCTGATGCCCTTTTGCAGGCTCTCCTTGAAGGTCCGCCCGATGCTCATCGCCTCGCCCACGCTTTTCATCTGCGTGGTCAGCGTCTCGTCAGCCTCGGGGAACTTCTCGAACGTCCAGCGGGGGATCTTGGTCACCACGTAATCGATCGTCGGCTCGAAGCAGGCGACCGTCTTGCCCGTGATGTCGTTGGGAAGTTCCCAGAGCGTGTAACCGACGGCCAACTTGGCGGCGATCTTAGCGATGGGAAACCCGGTCGCTTTCGACGCCAGCGCCGACGACCGCGAGACACGTGGGTTCATCTCGATGACGACCATCTCGCCCTCGCCGGACTCGGGGTCGGGATTGATCGCGAACTGAATATTCGACCCGCCGGTCTCGACACCGATCGCGCGGATTATGGCGATCGCCGCATCGCGCATGTGCTGGTATTCCTTGTCCGTCAGCGTCTGCGCCGGAGCAACGGTGATTGAATCGCCCGTGTGGATGCCCATCGGGTCGAAGTTCTCGATCGAGCAGATGACGACGACGTTGTCGTCGCAATCGCGCATCAACTCCAACTCGAACTCTTTCCAGCCGATCAGCGACTGATCAATCTGCACCTGGTGATTCATCGAAGCGTCGAGCCCGCGTCGGACGATGTCTTCGTATTCCTCGCGGTTGTAGGCAATTCCGCCGCCCGTGCCGCCAAGCGTGAATGCCGGGCGAATGATGGCGGGCAGTCCGGTATGCTCAAGCACCTGCCACGCCTCATCCATCGAGTTGACGATCCCACAACGCGGGCAACGCAACCCGATCGACTCCATCGTCCGGTGAAACTGCTCGCGATCCTCGGCGCGGTGGATCACGTCGCGGGTTGCGCCGATCATCTCGACGCCAAACTTGTCGAGCAGGCCATCGTCCTGCAGTTGGCAGGCCGTGTTGAGCGCCGTCTGGCCACCCATCGTCGGCAGCAGTGCGTCGATGTGATACGGACCGTCCTGCTCTTTTTCGATGACCTTGGCGATCACCTCGACGGTGATCGGCTCGATGTAAGTGCGGTCGGCCATCTGCGGGTCGGTCATGATCGTCGCGGGGTTCGAGTTGACCAACACGACGTAGTAGCCCTCTTCACGCAACGCCTTGCACGCCTGCGTCCCTGAATAGTCGAACTCGCAGGCCTGGCCGATGACGATCGGACCCGAGCCGATGATGAGTATCGTTTGGATGTCGGTGCGTTTGGGCATGGCACGATGGCCGAAGGGGTAAATTGCGTAGATGCTAGTAAGATCAAGCGTGTATCACAACACACAGGCCAGCCCGGACTTCGGCCGACCGCTTGTGCTGCGACTGGGAGGCCGTTGCTGCTGACAATGGGCAACCCTGCAAACCCGGTCATCTGGCTGAAAAATCACCGGCCCTTCACCTGGTTGCGCCGCATCGACCTCGTACCCTACCAGTATGGGCGTTGCGCACGACGTGCATCAACTGTGCAGGTGGATGCAACGGTCGGCACCGGGTGAACCCGACGACGGCTATCCTTCGTGGCCCCCACGCGCCGGCCATCGCTTTGGCGGGTGAGGCGAGCCGCTGATCAACATCGTGAATCGACCGTAAACCACCGCCCTACTCGTGTACTTCGACGATATCAGCCGACATCGTCTCCAGATCCAGCAGCGCCACCGTGCAGCGATCGCTCACCCAGCCGCAGCACTCGCCGGGATTGAGAAACAGTTTGCCTTCGCGGCGCTCGTTGATGACGGCGTGGGTGTGACCGGTGATGATGACGTCGGCGTCGGCGTAATCATCCTCCTGGAGCCAATCGATAAAATGGTGCATGACGATCGTCTTGCCGCCCAGCGAGACGCGCAGCGGGCCGTCGACAAGATTGGGCAGCACGGCCTTGAGCCCCCGGCGCTCGCCGTCGTTATTGCCGTAAATGCAATAAAGGGGCGTGGACAGCACCTCGGGTGCGATCAGTTTGGCGGCAAACGGCGCAACGTAATCGCCGGCATGAAGGATGGCGGTTACCCCGAACCGGCCGAACATCGCCATGGCGCGCCGAAACGTGGGCAGGCGGTCATGCGTGTCACTAATCACACCGATCTTCATGCAATCGCCTCGGGGCAGGTCAGCCAGGCAGACTACATCGTCCCCCAGCCACGGTCATCATAACGGCTGCCAGGCACGCCCCGCAAACACAAGGGTTGCTCACTGCTACCATATGTATATTGTGGTGCTGGCCCGCCGCTGTGCTAGAATAATTACAGAGGCGGAAGGAGTTTCCATGGCCCTGTACAACTTCCATCGTGTCCTCATCGCCGCGGCGATCCTGTTCGACGGCGCCTTCTCGCTGTATTGCTACCGCAACTTTCAGAACAGCGGAGACGGCGTGCAACTCGCCATGCTCATCGGCTCGACGATTATCACCTTTGCCCTGGTCGGGTATCTGATTTACTTCAACAAGAACCTGGCCGTGCTGCGCCGCGTGGTTCAACAGCGCAACGACAACGAACCCACCGGGATCGTGTAACCTTTCCGCGGTGACTCGACCCGTTCATGCCGACCCACCGACGCGGACATTGGGCGGCGCTCAAATTGTTACTATTGGCTGTTTGACGAAACAGGGTACCGACATGGCGAAGGTGCTGATCACCGACAATTCTCCGCTGGAGCATTTTACGGCCCTGGTGGGCCTGGCCGAGATGACCACCGGCCCGGCTGACGGCTCGTCCATGGCACGCGCCGACGTGCTCGCCGTCGTATCGGATTATGACGCGATCATCAACAACACCGACTTGCAGGTGAACGCGGAACTGCTCGACGCGGCCGCAAAGCTGAGGATCGTCGCAAATATTGCCATCGGTGCCGACAACCTGGATACAGAACTGATGGCGCAACGGAATGTGTGGGCGACGAATGTGCCCAACGCGTTCACCGAGGCGTCGGCCGACGCAACCATGATGCTGCTGCTCGCCGCGGCCCGCCGTCTGGTCTTCGCCGAGAACTACGCGCGCAGCGGACGATGGGCCGAAGAGGGCATCCGTTGCCGCATGTGGGAAGACGTGCTGCTCACCGGCAAGACGCTGGGGATCATCGGATACGGCAAGATCGGCCAGGCCGTGGCGCACAGAGCACGCGCGTTCGGGATGAACATCTGCTTTCACCGGCGCACCGCCAGCGAAGACCCCGAGTACCGGCGGCTTGACGACCTGCTGGCCGAGTCGGACTTCGTCAGCCTGCACGTGCCGTTGACCGCGGACTCGGATCGCCTGATCAATGCCGACACCCTCGCGCGCATGAAGCGGGGCGCCTTTCTGATCAACATGTCGCGCGGCAGGGTCGTCGATCAGGACGCGGTGATCGCGGCGCTCAAGAGCGACCAACTTCGCGGCGTGGGGCTGGACGTGTTCGAGAACGAACCGCATATTCATCCGGAGTTGGTCAAGATGGACAACGTCGTCCTGACGCCGCACCTCGGCGGCGGCACGTACGAGAGTCGGCAGCGGGCCCGCGAGGTTTGCGGCGCCAACGTCGCCGCCGTCCTGCAGGGCCAACGACCTCTGACACCGTTGAACGAGCCGGTCACCGCGGCGGGTGGAGCGATTGATGACCGCTGACATTGAGCAATTGATGTCAGACCTGAGCGACCCGGACGAGGGCGTGACGCGGACGCTGTCGCGACTTGAAGGCGACCTGATGCTGCTGGGCGCCGGGGGCAAGATCGGCCACGGCCTGGCCCTGATGGCGAGGCGGGCGCTCGACGCTGCCGGCAACGGACGGCGCGTCATCGCCGTGTCACGCTTCAGCGATGCCCAAACACGCGCCGCCATGCAGCGTGACGGCATCGAGACCGTGACCTGCGACCTGGCCGACGCTGACGCCGTGGCAAACCTGCCCGAGGCGTCCGACCTGGTCTACATGGCGGGCCAGAAGTTCGGCGCGACCGGGGCGGCCGGCGCCACCTGGATGCTCAACACCTACGTGCCAGCACTGGCGGCGCAACGCTGGCCTAACAGCCGGTTCGCAGTCTACTCCAGCGGCAACGTCTACCCGTTTACGCTGCCGCAATCCGGCGGCCCCGCCGAGGACCACGAGCCGGCGCCGATCGGCGAGTACGCCCAGTCCGTGCTGGGACGCGAGCGCATGTTCGAGTATTTCTCGATTGTCAACACAACCAAGGTCGCCCTGGTTCGGCTTAATTACGCCGTCGAGCCGCGCTACGGCGTGCTGGTTGATCTGGCCAAGAACATGCTCGCGGGCAAACCGATCGATCTTTCGATGGGTTACGTCAACATCGTTTGGCAGGGCGATTGCAACCGCGTGACGCTGCGCTGCCTGGACATGGCCGCGAGTCCGCCCGTCGTGCTGAACCTGGCAGGCCCCGGTGTGCTGCGCGTGCGCGAGCTGGCCGAGCAACTTGGCCGGGAGATGGCTGTTGAGCCGCGCTTCACCGGTACCGAAGGCGAGACGGCGCTTCTCAGCAACGGATCACGCTGCTGGCAGGCATTCGGCCCACCCCGCATCGGCGTCGAACAGATGGTGCGACGCGTTGCCGACTGGCTCAAGTGCGCCGGATCGACGCTCGATAAGCCCACCCACTTTGAGGTCCGCAACGGCAAGTTCTAGCATCAACAATGGCTGATCAGTACCCCATGCCTGACGATCGTGTGCTGGCGCAGTTGCGCGGCGGGGTGGCGATTCCGGCTCATCCGCTGGCGCTGAATCGCGATCGCAAGCTGGACGAGCGCCGCCAGCGCGCCCTGACTCGCTACTACCTGGCCGCCGGCGCCGGCGGACTTGCGCTGGCGGTGCACTCGACACAGTTCGAGATCCGCCGGCCCGAGTTTGACCTGTTGCGTCCGGTGCTCGAGTTGGGCGTCGATGAGATGCGTCGCCACGAATCATCCGGCCGCGTCATTGCGAAGATCGCCGGTGTCTGCGGCGCCACGACCGAGGCGGTCGGCGAAGCCGAGCTGGCCGCCGACCTGGGGTACGACGCGGGCCTTTTGAATCTCGCGGCCCTTCAAGACGCCGATGACGACGCATTGATCGAACACTGCCGACAGGTGGCGAAAGTGATCCCGCTGTTCGGGTTCTATCTTCAGGCCAGCGTGGGGGGCAGGTTGCTGGGCGTCGGGTTCTGGCGCCGATTCGTCGAGATCGAAAATGTGATCGGGATCAAGATTGCCCCGTTCGACCGTTACGCGACGATCGACGTGATCCGCGCCGTCGCCGAGGCCGGCCGCGACGGCACGATCGCGCTCTATACCGGCAATGACGACAACATCGTCTGCGACCTGCTGGGCGAATGGACGTTTTCCGTGCGCGGCGAGCCGGTCACGCAGCGGATCGTCGGCGGACTGCTGGGCCATTGGGCATATTGGACGAAGCGGTCCGTCGAGATTCTCGATTGTTGTCAACAGATCAGCGATCGCGATCGAAGCGAGGGGTTCGCCGGCGTGCCCGGCAAAATGATGGCGATCAACCGCCAGATCACCGACATGAACGCCGCGGTGTTCGACCCGGCACACAATTTTTCCGGCTGCATTCCCGGTATACAGGAGGTGCTGCGCAGACAGGGTCTGCTCGAAGGCGGTTGGTGTCTCGATCCGGCCGCGGCACTGTCACCCGGGCAGTCCGAGGAGATCACCCGAGTCTGCCGCGCCTACCCGCACCTGACCGACGACCAGTTCATCGCCGAGCATCTTGACGAGTGGTTGAGCTGACCACGCCTTCGTTTTGCTACAATCGCTCATCATGAATGCGCAACAGAACAATAACGGTGTCGAGCCTGTCATCATCATCGGCTCCGGCCCTGCCGGCTGGACGGCCGCACTCTATGCCGCCCGCGCCAATCTGAGGCCACTCGTATTCCCCGGCCGCGCCGTCGGCAAGGACCTGCTGCCCGGCGGGCAATTGATGCTCACCACTGAAGTTGAAAACTACCCTGGCTACCCCGAGGGTGTTGACGGGCCACAGATGATGCAGGATTTCTTCCACCAAGCGATGCGTTTTGACACCCGCGTCGTCACCGACAAGGGAGTTGCGAGAGGTGAGCAGGTCACCGGCGGCCTGTTTACCCCGTTTCAGAATGCCGCCGAGGTCGATCTGTCGAAACGGCCGTTCCGCGTCAAGGGCGATGGCGGCTTCGAGTGTAGCGCCCACGCCCTGATCATCGCCACGGGCGCCAAGGCCAACTGGCTCGGCCAGGAAAACGAGCAGCGGTTGGCACAGTCGGGCGGTGGTGTCAGCGCCTGCGCCGTTTGTGACGGGGCGCTGCCCATGTTTCGCGACACGGAACTGGCGGTCATCGGCGGCGGCGACTCAGCCGTCGAGGAGGCGACGTACCTGACAAAGTTCGCCAGCCAGGTGTACATGATCCACCGACGCGATCAGCTCCGCGCCAGCAAGATCATGCAGGACCGCGCGTTCAAGAACGACAAACTCAAGATCCTCTGGAACAAGATCGTCGTCGATGTGCTGGGCGACGAAAAGATCAGCGGTGTCAGGCTGAAAGACACGAAGACCGAAGAAGAAAGCGAGCTAAGACTGAGCGGCCTGTTCATGGCACTGGGCCACGCGCCAATCACCCCGTTTCTAAACGGCCAACTCGACCTCGACGACGCCGGCTACATCAAGCTTAAGGATCCATATCGCTCGACAACGAGCGTGGAGGGCGTGTTCGCCGCCGGCGACGTCGCCGACCACGTATACCGCCAGGCCATCACCGCCGCCGCCATGGGCTGCAAGGCCGCCATCGACGCCGAACGCTGGCTCACCGAGCAAGGCATCGAGTGAGTTTTCGACTTTGACTCTTGATTCAGGTGCCGGACTTGATCTGGTACACACGCGCAATCAATTGCTGGACATCTCGCGGTTTTTCATCGCTGTGCATCACGTGGTCGATCCACTGGATGGCCTGGGTCCGGTCCTCGCCGAGTTGCACGATCAGGTCAAGCGCTTCGCGTGCGATGCCGACGGGCCGACCAGACGCCGATTTTCCGGCGTCGTTGCCGGCAGGCGCGAACGCCGAGGCGCCTACGAAGGCGTCCACCTTGTCGTGTAGCGTGGCGATGATCGTCTCGGCGGTGCGTCGGCCGATCTCGGGCAGGCTCTGCAGCACCGCGGCGTCGCGTCCCGCAATGGCGGTGGCTATCTGCGTTGTCTCAAGCGCCATCGCACGCAACCCCTTGCGGTTGCCGATACCCTTGCACGAAGTGAACAGATCGAAAAACTGGCGATCCGCCGGAGACAAAAAACCGGCCAACCGGGGCAGCAGTGTTGCACCTTGGTTCTGCGAGTCGAGGTAGCAGAGCGTGTGCAATTCGACCCGCTGGCCGATCTGACCGCCCAGACGCATGCCGGTGTACGCCGGCACAAGCACTTCGTACGCCATCCCTGCCTCGCCCGCCAGCGTGACCGACGACTCATCGACCGATTCAAGAATACCCGCGATCCTCGCAATCATGTCCCACCATCATACCGAACCTCGGCTGCCATGACGGCCTATACGCCCAAGACAACCAGCAGCACGCCGGCGAGCATGAGCATGACAGCGGTGAGCCGCTTGATGCACCGGACATCGCGATCAATCGGCAGACGATCGATCGGCAAACCAACGAGTCCTCGCAAATATTGCTGCCGCCAGGCAATCGATCCATGTCGCCAGCTTCTTCTTTGGGGCGATAGATGATTGAGCCGAGCCACCTGCTTGAGCGCATCGACCATTGTTTGCGCCGACTCGTGATCGATGAGCAACACGGACCCTGCGTGTTCGCCGGCGGGACCGCCGGCGGCCAGGTGCTGGACGGCGAATGTGTCCGCTTGACGCTCGAATCGACGCGAGACCCAGCCGAACCCAACCACCCAGCAGACCAGCGTTGCCAGCATGGCGGCGTTGTCCCTCCATTGCGGCTCGGTAGCAAACCGTGCCCACACGTCGCCCCTACCGGCCGGGCCGATCAGGCTCACCGCGGAGCTGATGACCGCAATCAGGCAGAGCCAAAAAATGACCAGCACCACGTTCAGTGCGGCAGCGACGGCGATCAGCCAGAAGATGTGCCTGCGACGCACGTGCGCCAACTCATGCGCCATGACCGCTTCCACTTGGCGCCTGGGCATCAGATCGAGCAACGCGTCGCTGAGCAGGATGTACCGCAGCGGGCGAACCAGCCCCATCACGGCCGCATTGACCATCCCACCATCGGTCCGCCACAGCAACAACTCGCGCACGCCCACGTGATGCCGGCGGCACATTGACGTCAACAGATCGCGCAGTTCGCCGTGGGGCAGCGGGTCGGTGTCCCACATGTGACGGATAATCACAGGCGCAACCAGGAAGATGCACCCCGCACCACCCAGTTGCAACCACGGTCTCAAATCGAATACCAGTGCCCCGATTTGCGCCGGCACGAACCGCTCGATCACCTGCGTCGACATCAGCAGCAGCGTCAACGGTACAAGCGGCGTGAGCAAGTGAAATCGCAACTGCGCCGCGAGGCATTGGCCACGCGACCAGACGGGCCCCACGGGCAGTCCCTGATCGATCTGCGCGATCAGGTGCGCGTCACGCAGTCGACGATCGATCGGATAATAAGACCACCAGCCCCAGATCATCATCCCCAGCGATGGCACCATGACCAGCAACTCGCTGACCAAGACAGGATCACCGAGCCGGCCGCGCAACTCGGCCAGCGCACCCATGGCCAGGTCGCCAAAAAACAGTGACAGGATAATGACTCGATACAACGCTGATACCACGTCGAGTCGGCGCAGCCGACGACCCGCCCCGCCCCGGGCGAGCGACCCCAACGTCAGCCGACACGCCAACCAGTAGCCCACCGCCAACACCACCATCGGCGCCAACACGACCGCCAGCCATTGCCAACCGTTGAATTCAACGCGTCGAAACAGACCGCTTTCCGACAGCGTCCTCTCCATGAAGATGCCGACGAACAGGAGCAGGACATTGAGGTGCATGGAACTATGCCAGATTCACGCACAACGCGCCGGGTGCGATCGGCGACCTGACATCCGACTTGATCGGGCTGGCGATTACTTCTTCGCTTGATCCGCTCTGCGACAGGTCTCAATAAAGCTATCCAGCAACGAGTCGAGAGCCATGTTCACTGACTTACCCACTTGTGACGTCTTGAACAGGCCCACCATTTTGTGCTTATAGGTAGGCACCTTCACGACCTCACCAGTGCGCTGGACCACGACCTCCTGAAAGACCTCAAGCATCGGGTTGATCGCGATGGCATCCGGCAAGGCCTCGTCGAATGCCACCTCCACCGTCACTGCGAGCACCGGCCTGCCCTTGCCCTCCTCGCTGACCTCAAACCCGCCCTCTCTCAGCTTCTCGACCCAATCTGCCTTGATTTTGAGCGGGTCGAGCCCTTCCTTCAGCAGAAGTTCATTCAGTGGATGGATAATGACTCGAACACTCTGGACCTTGGTCAGGCTGCGTTCCTGTGGATGAAGCTTCGCAGGGTCGCTGTTCAGAATCGGCGCCGACCAGGCCAGCACCGCCACCGCCACGACCACAAACCCCGCCACCGCAACCCGAACCAGACATTGTCTTGAAATCATTGTGCCATTCCATTTAACAGTAGATACAGCCATATGTGCCATCGACACGGTTGTGCCGACACATTATAGCCGCCGAAAACACCGCGATAACCCGCGTCAGCGCCAAGCCGCGGGCACTGGTGATTACCGGACCACGATACCAGCACGGCGCCCTTGCACTGTTGCGATCAATAAACTCTTTGACAACCATCGGTCGCGATGTCGTCGGTTCTTAATTTCAGGGCGGCGACCGAGGTCGACAGCGTTGCCTCCACAATACGCAGCCTGGCCCCTCCGTAGCGGCCCCGGTCACGTTGCAGTAGACTGAACTCACCGAGGAAGGAAACCCCGTCGATGAAAACCGACAAGATCACCGTCAACAAGACGCCCGATCAACCCGACGGCGTTGAAATCGAACTCGTTCAGCCCGAGGACGACCTGCAAAGCGGGGTGCTGAGCTATCTGCTCGGCTCGGCGATCCGCGAGACCGACCGAAACGGGAAGCTCAACTTCGAGTTGCCCGAACGATTCACCGTCAGGCACCGCAGCGAGGGCACATTCGTCATCACCTCCGCCAGCGGTGGCGACAGCCAACTCTACGAGCCGCCCCGCCCGATCGCGATAGTCGGGATCGCCGCCAAGGGCCAGCGGTTCGACCTGATCCACGCCAAGTTGAAGCCGGAGAACTTCCAGAACCAGTCGGTGACGCCTCCGACACAGGATTCGCACGACGATGAGTCAGCCAACCCCCAACCCACCCCCGCCGACCACGCCGCCGAAACCTGACCCCACAGCCCAGAAGGTGACCAGCCATTTGAGTTGTTGTGCACGCCGAACCACCTGGCAATCTCGATGGAGCAACTGCCGATGCCACGCCCCGTGCTGAATCCTGGCACCGTGCTATGGAGCGGCGAGAACTCTTACATCCGGCTACGCGACGAAGCCAACGAAAATGACCTGACCCGGCTGGCGCTTTATCGAATCATCTTTTCACCCGTGGGCGAGGGACACGTGGCTCTCTGCGTCAGCGATCTGGCGGGCGACGGGCTCGGTGATGATGATCCGTGCGCGATCTTTACCGACAACCCCGAACTGGCCCGGTGGCTGTTCCGCGAGGTCGTACAGAACCCATGCTGGAACCAACGGGACATGCCCACGATCGCAGCCACGTTCAATCACCGCGGCGACTGCCGCATCTCACGCACCGAGCGCATCGAAGCGGATGGACAGGTGATCGAAGTTACCTGGTCACAACTGGACAGGCCTTACATGTACGAGGGGCCGCGCGGCGAGGTAAGCGACAAGTTCGACCTGTTCTGCCTGTTGATTTCGGCATGGCAGATCGACATGACCGTCAACGGCCGCAAAGCCGTCGGCAAAACTTATCCCATGCAGTTCAAGGGCGATACGATCAGTGACAGTTGTCTTTCACTTTCCGAAACATGGGTCGTGCCCGACGCGTGACGTGAAGCATGGCAAGTCACACGATTGCGCGAACCGAACAGAGCCCCCACCCTTGAGCGGCCGGGAGATGTTGCGTGGTTGTGGTATGTTGGCGCGGTAATGGCGAACGCCCAACAACAAGAAGATGCGGAGCCGGCAACGGTGGTGGTCTGGACGGACGACGCGCGATCGGCCCTGGTGCAGCAGGTGCTGGACCTGATGGGCTCGGCGGTGTCGCCGATCGGTGTGGGTGGACCACGCGGCACGGCGGTCGAGGCACTGGCCGACACGCTCGACTGCACGCTCGAGGACGACTTTCGCCAACTGATGGTCGAACGACGCGTATCGTGCGTGCTGCTGGCAACCATGACGGGCGCCACCGCCAGTGACGCCCTGTTATGGGCGTCAGCGGGCGTGGCGGTGCTGGCGCTCGAACCGATCTGTGCAACGCTTGAAGAGCTTGCGGATGCGACCGCCGCGGTGATTGGGCGCCAAGCGATAACGGCATCCGGTCCGGTGGCCCTGGTACCCGCGTTTGAGCATTGCCCCGGGTGGACCGGCGCTGCTGATCCGACACAGGTGCTCAACTCGCCCCAGCTCATCGGGTTCACCACGACGGGCCCGGCCACTTCGGCGAGCCTGTTTGCCCGGCTTTACAGCGCCTGGCGGGTTGTGCTGACGATCGGCGTTGATCTTCCAGCGAGCATCGATGCCTCGCTGATCGGGCCCGCCGGCAGTCTCCCCGATGATCTGCGCGGGGTAAGCGGATCACTCGCAGCCCACGCCCGGGCCGGGCGGGGCGAGCGGGAGTGGTCGGCCGTGGTCGAAGTCGGCGACCAGATCGGCCCCGGGTTCCGCCAGCTTCGCCTGATCGGCGCCGCCGGGCGACTGCTCGTGCACGATCACGGCTACGAGTTGTACGATCAGCAGGGCAAGCCGCTCGACGCCCAGCCCGCGGCAGTGCAATCAGCGACTGATGCAGACCTGATCGCCGAGCATTGGCGCAGACTTCTGGACCAATCCTCGCCGCGGCCAGCAACGAGCATCCCCGACGACGCAGCGGTGCTGGCCTGCTGTTTGGCGTGCCTGCTCAGCGCCCGCACGGGTCAGCCTGAGAGCCCGGCCAAGTTGTTGCAGGTCCAAGGCCGACGGTAGCGGTCTGGCGATGTTGACAAGTTCCGGGCCGGCGCTACACTTTGGCTCGCTTTTCGGTATCGGGCCGACCGCGACACGCCCCAGC
>CAUYYV010000039.1:0-16046 GCA_963577075.1 Phycisphaerae bacterium | reverse complement strand
AGCGAAATGACGGACCTGCTCGAATTGTTGGGGTCGCCGTAGGGTCCGTGTTCAATCGGCGAGGGCGTGCAAGTAGGCTTTGACGGCTTCGCCAAGTCCCATCCAAAGAGCGTCTGCGGTCAGCTCGTGGCCGATCGATACTTCCAGCAACTCGGGGATACACCCCCGAAACGGGCCGAGGTTGGCCTGGTTGAGGTCGTGACCGGCATTGATCCCGAGGCCCTGTTGCGCAGCGGCAGTGGCAGCGGCGGTGTAGCGATCGAGCACGGCGGCGTGCTCGCCACGCCGAAATGCGGCGGCGTAGCTTTCCGTGTAAAGCTCGACACGGTCGGCGCCGGCCCGGGCGACCCCCGTGATCGCGTCGGCGTCCGGATCCATGAAAAGGCTGACGCGTACGTCCAGGGCGCGAAGCCGCTCGACGATCGGCCTGAGCCGGCCGCCGTCGCGCGCCATGTCCCAGCCGTGATCGGAAGTACGCTGATCGGGCGAGTCGGGCACGAGCGTCGCCTGCGTCGGGCGAATCTGTTCAACCAGATCGAGATAACCGCCCTCGAACGGGTTGCCCTCGAGGTTGTATTCAATGTGCCGATGGCTATCGAGCAGTTCGGCCAGGTCGAAGACATCCCCCGGTTTGACGTGGCGCTGGTCCGGGCGGGGGTGGACGGTGATGCCGTGTGCCCCGGCGTCGATGCAGGTGCGCGCTGCGCGCACAACGTCGGGCACACCGTAATCGCGCGTGTTGCGCAGCAAGGCAATCTTGTTGACATTGACGCTGAGTTTGGTCACGCGACAGATGATACGGCTTGCGCTGTCCTGCTGCGCCGTCTCGGCAGCACGGCGGGATGTGCGGTTACGACCCGTCGCTTGTCGGCGGCCGCGTCATGGCAACAGCGATCAGCAGCACGGCAAGGAAAAGCAGCAGACCGCCGGGCGCCACGAGCCAGGCGCCCAGTCCGGGGTCGCCGCTGTAGATCCAGATTCCCCCTATCAGGAACCCGAACGGCATCAGGATGGCGGCGGCCATCAGCAATGGCGACGCGAAGCGGCGCAGCCCAGCGGCAGACTCGGGTAAATGGGTCACGGTCAGGGCAAAAACAATGTGCAACACCCCCAGCAACGTGCCGTGCGTGTGCGCAAGCGTCATCATCAAGCGGCGGGTTTCGTTTCCAACGTTCACGTACCACTGCAGTTTGTACGCGTGCAGCGTCTCAAGCACGAGGCCCAGCGTCAGAAAGGTCAGCAACACCCACCATCCGAAGATCATGTGCCGGCGCCGGTAAAACTCGGCGTTGTTGCTGGTGGACGGGGTTTCATTGTCGCTCATCGTGGTGGCCTCCAACTAATGCACATGGGGCTGTCGTACAACGAATCGAACCGCGTGGTGCGGATACTCCAGTAGGTGGATGCTGAGGTTATCACATGGGAGCAAACTCGACTCGGCGTGAGAAAAAGTCCATTTTCATGGCATCCTTGGCCATTGCGAGGGTTTGCTCGGCCAACTTGTTGGCGCGTGTCGTCCCGTCGCGCAGGATTTCGAACACCTCGTCGGGCTTTGACTCAAGCTGGGCCCGCCGCTGGCGGATCGGGTCGAGCAGCACGTCGATATGCTCGGCCAACCGCTGCTTGCAATCACCGTCGCCAATGGTGCCCTCGCGGTAACGATGCTTGAGGTCAGCCAGTTCGGATTGGTCGGGATTGAAAGCGTCATGCAACTCCCACAACGCGTTGCCCTCGACTACGCCAGGCGAGTCCGCCGCTTGCCTGCCCGTGTAAATCTTGCCGCACTTCTTGCGGACCTGCTTGGACGTGTCGCTTAGGAAGATGGCGTTGTTGAGTGATTTGCTCATCTTGTGCTTACCGTCGATCCCCACCAGCCGCGCCACCCGCCCGACCGATGCGTTGGGTATGGGGAACAGGCCATCACGGCAGTGGGCATCGTCACCGGCCTGCGGATCGACCCCGCAGAAAGTGATGTTGAACCGCCGGGCGATTTCACGGGTCATCTCGATGTGCGGAAGCTGATCCTCGCCTACCGGCACATTGTCGGGGCGAAACGCCAGGATGTCAGCGATCTGGCCTACGGGGTACATCAGGAAAGCGAACGGGTAATTGTCGCCCAGGTTCTTGATGCGGATCTCGTCCTTGACCGTCGGGTTGCGCATCAGCCGGCCGTACCCGAGCAGGGACGCGAAGTACCAGGTCATCTCGGCGATGGCAGGCACCTCGCTTTGGAGGAATATCACCGATTGATTCGGGTCGATGCCGGCCGACAGGTAGTCGATCGCGATCTGGATCACGTCGTCGCGCAGGCCGGCCGTGTCGTTGGTGCGCGAGTTGAGCGCATGCAGGTTGGCGATGATGAAATAGCAGTCGTGCGTCCGCTGCATCGCCACGCGGTTTTCGAGCGACCCGACGAAGTGCCCCAAGTGCAGCCTGCCGGTCGGCTGATCGCCCGTGAGGATGCGTGGGTGTGATTCTGTCATGCCGTTATGTTGTAGTGGGACGTCGGTCGGCGGGCAAACGCCAAGCAGTCAAGGGAGACTCTCGATACTGCAATAAGGCGTATGGGGTCAGCCGTTGACTGACAGGGAACTGATGGCGGTTTGCTGCGCATTGGCGACGTGTACCTGGTCTCCGCCGGGTCTGGCGTGGTCTTCACCGGCAGCCTTGTTCATGAGCATATGCCATGTTTGCTTCTCATATTCAAGCAGCTTCAACGCCTCGTCGATCGGATCGACCCTTTTCTCGATGTTGGCGTCAACGAGGAGCCGGTAGATGAACGTGTACAACGCGTTGAGTTTCTCGCATAGTTCTGGTGCCACGTCATGATTTAAGCTGCTGGAAAGCTCAAGGACTATCTTCTGCGCTTGCATGAGGTGATTGAAGCTTTCCTCGATATTGCTGTCTTCGATGGCCTTGCGCGCCTGGTGGCAGAACTTGATCGCGCCTTCGTAGAGCATGAGGCGCAGTTCCTGCGGGCTGGCAGTCAAGATCTTGGTCTTGAGGTACGAGTTGGCGGCAGGATTCGAGTTCATGACGTCAAGGGGAGTATCGACCAGCCGATGTCGGCTTCCTTAGCCGATATGGGCGGGCGGCGTCCGGTAACGACGGGCCATGCATCAACCGGACATCAGGACATACCGGGCGTTGACAACGCCAAGGCCTGGAGGCTGGCGAGGGCGCTGCTCTGCCCTTGAATGCGCGCAATCGCCTGCTCCATGGCCGCGAACTGAGCTTCAAGCCTGGCGCGCTTGTCGGCCAATTTATCGTTGAGCTGTTCGATTCGGCGATTGCTCATCTGCACTTGCCGATCGATCGCGTTGATCCGCGACTGGAGCGTGCCGGCCACCGAGTCGGTAAGAGAGGCGAGCAGCTGATCGAACCGGGCGCCGATTCCGCCGGCAATAAGCATGATGTCGCCGGTGGCCTGATCCTTTTCGGTTTCCTTGAAAGTAAAGACCTCCTCGACGGCGTCACGATCGGCGGCCATTGCCTGCTCGAACCGGTCGCTGTCGAACCGCATGCGCGCCCCCGCGCCGATCGTGATGCCCAGCTGTGCGAGGTTGTTGAATTGCCCGGTCAGGTCGGAGATTCTCGTGTTGGCCAACCGAAACAGCGAGGTCCGTACGACCGAAATTGTCGAGTCTCCCAGCAGCAGACCGCGTTGCTCTGTTTCCGAATCGTAACCATCGAGATTATCGAGCGTATCAACGACGTTGTTGAAATCATCGACGAAATGCTGGATCGCGCCGGTGATCGCCGAGTCGTCACGGGTGATGGTGATCTGCACGGGGCTGTCGCTGGTGTCTTTCAGATCAATCGTCGTGCCCGGCACGATGTTGCTGAGCGTGTTGCTTGAGGTCTGGATGGCGATGCCGGTCGCAGGGTCAGTCGATCCGAAAAAGACCGCTGCATCGCGGGCTTGGGAGAGGGAGATGGCGTTGAAATTGCTCGTACCGTCGTCAAACACGAACGCGCCGGCGCTGCCAGACTCTTTCGCGGTCAGGCTCAGCCGAAATGGGCTCGACGCCGAGCCGTCGTTGATAATCGTTGCTGTTACACCGATGCCGGCGTCATTAATTTTCTGTGCGATGTCGTTGAGCGTGTCGGCCGCGTCGACGGCCACGGTCTTCTCGAATCGGCCGTCCAAGTTGTCGCTGAAGTTGGCAGCCTCGCCGAGCAGGCCCAGGTCGGCCGCCGTCGATGATCCCGATTCGTTGACCGCCAGCTTGATCGTGCCCGGCCCCAGGTCCTCGATCAGGATGCCGTCGCCCGTGTTGTTGATCTCCGCGTTGATCAGCAGGCCCCTGCTGTTGATCTCGTCGAGCACGTCCTGAACCGTCGTCTCGTTGCCCTGGCTAAGGTCCACCGTCGCGGTCACGCCGCTCGAGTCGGTGATCGTGAACTGGCCCCTCGAGATGCCCTGCCCGCCGTTGAGCGATGCGAGAAGCGTGCTGGCGAAGATGTACTGGTACTGGAGGTTGCCGCTATCGACCCGGTCAGCGGTGAATGAGCCGACGATTTTCAGATCCGTTGCCGCGGTGCCGCTGATATCGGCGACGATCAGGTCCGATGCCGTGTCGCCCGTCTGGTCGGTCAGCAGGATGCCGTTGCCCGCCTGGTTGATCGATGCCGTGACGTCGGCGTCGGCAGCGTTGATCAGGCCGATCACCTCGGAGACGCTGCCGGCCGAGTCGAGCATGACGCTGGTCGTAACGCCGGAGCGATTGGTGATGCTGATCTCGCCGAGTGTTGCACCCGCGCCGCCGTTGAGGTTCTTGACCAGCTTCGAATTGATCGCCGCGATCAGCCGGCCGCCGCTGCTGCTGCCGTCGTCGCCAGGCCCGACGATGCCCAGGTCGATCGCCGCGCTCGAGTTGTTGGTTGTGAAGACCTCGAACATAAAGCCCAGGTCCGGACCGGTGTGTTGGATGCTGATCCCGGTATTGCCGGCATCGATCGCGGCGTTGACCTTGCCCGCCAATTGCGTGTTGATCGCATCGAGTACGTCGCCGACCGTCGTTGCGCCGGTCAGGTCGACGTTGAAAAAATCGCCCGTGCGCAGGCGAAGTCGAAGATGGTCGGGGATGGCATGATTGATATCGACGCCCCGGCCATCGTTGAGAATCGACAGTGGCGTATCCGCCGTGATGAGGTTTATCTGATTGCCTGTCAGCGTGTCGCCGACGGTCGCGGCATCGAGGCCCAGGGACGCGGTCGTGCCGCTGGCGCCTGCGTCCGCGACGCCCAGGCTGGTCGTCGTCGACCCGGAAGTATCGTGGATCACGAACTTGTCGCCGCTGATCGAGGCGGTCACGCTGATGGTCGAGGCGTTGTTGATTGCGGTGAGCACGTCGTTGGCGGTCAGCGCCTTGCTCAGATCGACGACCTGCGATGCACCGGAGCGATCGGTGATCCGAATCTTTCCGCGTGTCGTGCCGGCCCCACCATTGAGCAGGCCCAGGTCAGTGTCCGTATCAAGCCGGCCGTTGCCGAACTCGAACGTCAGTGTGGCGGCGCCGATGGCTGTCGTGTTGCTGTCGGCAAATCCCTGCGTGATCATCTGCTGCGTGCTTACCAGCCGATCGACGATGAAATTGTACGACCCGGGCGTGGCGCTGGTGCTGCTCGTCGCAGCTAGCACGTTCTCGTTGGTGCTCGACGTCGTCGTGCCGCTGAACGTCGTGGATGACGCAAGGTTGGTGACCGACAGTTTCAGCGCCAGCAGTTTGGCGTTGATGTCCTGGAATGCCACTTGCTGCGATTGAAGGACGGCGACCCGAGATTGGATGAACTGCTTCGGCCGTGACTCGATCGCGATTAACTGGTCCACGATTTCGGCGATGGGAAGCCCACTGACCAGGCCCACGCCGGAGGTTATCTGCCCCATGGCCCACTCCGCTAGTCGTCGAGAACGCCGCCCGTGTAAAGCAGTTGCCAGTTGCGGTTGCGGTAATCGTCGGCCGGATCAGGTTCACGCCACTGCGCTATTGAACGCACCGCTAGCAGGTCGCCGGCCCAACCGGCGAGCATCTGCTGGTACATCGTCCGCAACGATTTGTGATGCCTGCTGCCATGTTCATCGCCGTCTGTTCGCATGCCAAGTTCCAGTCCAGCAACGATATCCCAGGCGTTTTCCAGCCTTGGATTATCGGCCCGGCCTGTACGGCTTATCGTCGGTTCACCGGCTGGGGCTTGAAACCGTCAGCTGGCGATGGCGTTGTTTCCATGCTTATCAACAGGCGTCCGAACCACCTTCGAGGATGCCGGTGAACCCGCTTGCACCCCCGGAGGCGAAAAAGTTCTTTGCCGGCGCCAAAAGGTGACGCCCGCCAGTGCTGTCGCGTGACGATACATGCCCATAACCACCCGTTGACATGGGTGCCGCGGGCTGTCCATGCTCCGGGTCGGTATTGCAGATGCCGCATCACTTCGATGCGTTTTCGCCAACAGGCAGGGCTGGTTTCGGGCTTCTCATGCGTTGTATCCGGAACGCTCGATTCACCACGGCACCGTGCATATCAAGATTATCTGCCGCAAATTCGGCGCCCTATCACGCCGAATGCTCAACGATCTCGTATGGCTGCACCCCGGCCCCCTGGACGGGTGTCGCGGGAGGCGTCAATTACCGTCCAGGCCCAGCCGTTGCATCACCTGTTGCAGGTCGGACCACACGCGCTGGCGGTTGTCCGGCGTATAGGCCCGCAGCAGGTACGCCGGGTGGAACGTGGGCATCACGGGGATCACCGGCCCGTCGGGCACCAGCCCGTCGTACTCGCACCACGTGCCGCGCAGTCGCGTGATGCCCTCGCGCGTCTTGAGCACCAACTTCGCCGCCGGAGCGCCCAGCGTGATGATTGCCTCCGGCTGGATGATCTGGATCTGGCGCGCCAGGAAGCCACTGCATGCGTCGACCTCGGCTGGTGTCGGCGCCCGGTTGTTTGGCGGGCGGCACTTGACCACGTTGGCGATGAACACCTGCTCGCGCTGCAGGCCCATCGCCGCGATCTGCTTGTTCAGCAACTCGCCGGCGCGACCGACGAACGGCCTGCCCTGCTCGTCCTCGTTCTGGCCCGGACCCTCACCGATGAACAGGACCCGCGCCTCGGCGTCACCCTCGCCGAAGACTGTCTGCGTCCTGCTATGACACAGCTCGCACTTCGTGCATCCGCGCACTTCGTCGCGGTCCAACTGCTCAAGCAGTTGTATCCGTGTCGCGCGGTCGATTTTCAACACCGCCTGCGGTTTCGCGAGGTCCACCTTCGCCGCCGCGCGCGGCAACGCCTCGGCACCCAGCAGCCCATCCGTCTGCACGTGTTGACGAAGCACCCGCTCAGCCTGTGATCGACCCATGACGACCGCCAGCATACCGGCGCCACTGTTGAGCCGCGAGCCGGCACGCCCCGTGCCGGCAGTACGCCTTGCAAGGGCCGCTTGAATCATCGGGCCTCGTTCACGGGGCGAGCGTCCCATGGACGCGAATATCGAAAACCCGGGATCTGGCCCAGGTGCAGCGAGATGATTTGGATGTCCTGCCGTCGCACTGGCAAACCGCAAAAGTATCGAAGGGCAATCCTGAACCGCCTCATCGTGTTATTTGCTGCGACGTCGGGGTATCGGGGTGCGCCTTAAATTAGTTTGGCGGGATGATGCGCCGGGCGTTGCGGTAATAGATTTTTTCGAGCACATCAACCGGAAGATTCAGGCCGCAGATTCTGTCGGGCCAGGCGCCGGTGCCGCACTCGAAGTAATCGTCGTCGGTTTCGAGCCAGCGGTAGTGCATAAAGTATCGATCGGATCCCGGCAGGCCGTCAGTGCCGAACATGATCCGATCCTGGTACTTGATAAAGTGCTTGCGGCAGGTGTGCGGCTGCAAACCCAGCGGGATCAACGCGTAGGACATGTCGACGTAGAAGTTGGGGTGTCGGTCGAACAGGTCGCCGACCGCGCCGAGGTTCTCGCCCTGATTGCCGTGATGCGGACCGATGAACTTTGTTTTCGGGTGGCGGGCTATCATGCGGTTGCGCCCGTCGAGAATCTCCTGTTTCGGCGGATAGTCCGGCGGGTGATACCACCGCGACGGATGGTTGCACAGCTTGCGGTAGGCGATGTTATGCCCGTCGACTGGCATGAAGAACGTGGCCGGGTCACTGACGTGCATGAGGAGGGGCACGCCCAGTTCGCCGGCCTTGTCCCAGATCGGATCGAACCGCTCGTCGTCGATGGGCACGATGTACCCTTTCGAGTCGCGCGCGGTCATGCCGATCGTCTTGTGCGCCTTGAGTCCACGCGCCCCCTGCTCGACCGCCTGCTGCAATTCCCGGGCCCGCTTCGCGCCGTAGCCGGGCTCTTCCCAGCCTTCGAGGCTGAGCAGGTGAAACAGCACGAAGCGATCGCGATAGCCCTTGTAGAGATCGAGGTGCTGCGGCGTGTCCAGCACGCCGTCGAGATCGACGTATTGCTCGACCCCTGCTTCGTCCATGTCACGCACGACGTCCTCGATCGTCTTCTGGCCGGCGCGCATGGTGCGTCGAAAATCGCGCGAGGTGGGGTTGTCGCCGCCGATCGCCGCAACGAAACGCTCCATCATGTGGTCGGCCAAATCCTTCGGCTTGGCGATGACCATGCTCGTGTGCGAATGCACGTTGATCACCGGGCAGCAGGGCCTGGTAATCTCGTGTTTTTCAAGCGCCATCGGATTGTGCGGCACAAAATCGACGGCGAGCAAGTCTCCAGACATGGGCGACATCCTTTTGTCAGGGCTGGGCATCCTAAAAGTATCACGGCCGCGTGAAAGTGCAAAAGTCAAAATCAGGGAGCCAGAAGCCAGGCCATGGTGGTTGCGTGAGGGTTGTTCATGGGCCTGATCGTCCATAACATGGCCGCGCTATGAACGTGATGGTGATCGGCAACGGCGGGCGCGAGCACGCGCTGGGATGGAAGATCAGGCAATCGCCACGGTGCGATCGGCTGTATTTCGCGCCCGGCAATGGCGGGACATCCGACTTGGGTGAGAACGTGATGATCAACCCGGACCATGTCGACACGAAAACCGCTGACGAGATCAGCTTTTTCTGCCGCGACCACGATATCAAACTGATTGTGATCGGCCCGGAGGGCCCGCTGGCACAGGGTTTGGCCGATCGACTGGCCCGGCCGGGCCGGACGGTGTTCGGGCCGTCGGCCGACGCGGCCCGGATCGAGGCGGATAAGGCCTACAGCAAGCAACTGATGCGCGCCGCGTCGATCCCGACGGCTGAGGCCCGTATCTTCGACAATGCCGAAGCGGCGGCCAGTTTTGCTCGGGCTCACGAGACGCCCCTGGTCGTCAAGGCCGCCGGGCTGGCCAAGGGCAAGGGCGTGATCGTCTGCGACGACGCCGACCAGGCCGTCGAGGCCGTCAAGACCGTCATGACCGACCGCGCCTTTGGCGAGGCGGGCGACACGGTGGTCATCGAGGAGCGCCTCGTTGGCCAGGAGATCTCCGTGCTCGCGCTGGTCGATGGGCACAACATCTTCGTGCTCGACCCCACGCAGGATCACAAGCAGGCGCATGAGGGCGACAGCGGGCCCAACACCGGCGGCATGGGCGCGTACTGCCCGACACCGCTGGTTGATGACGACCTGATGTCGCAGATCGAGCGTGAGATTCTCGTGCCGACAATCGATGCGCTGCGCCGCGACAGCGTCGAGTATCGCGGCGTGCTGTATGCCGGGTTGATGCTCACCGCGGGCGGCCCGAAAGTCATCGAGTTTAACTGCCGGTTCGGCGACCCCGAGGTGCAACCGCTGATGATGAGGTTGCGGGGTGATCTGGTCGAGTTGCTGGGCGCCACCGCCAACCGTGGGTTGGACAAGGTCGACCTGAACTGGGATCCGCACTGCTGCTGCTGCGTGGTGATGGCCAGCGGCGGCTACCCCGGCGACTACGAAACGGGCAAGCCGATCACCGGCATTGAAGACGCCGAGACCGACGGAGGCGTCAAGGTTTTTCACGCCGGCACGACGCGCACGCGCGACGGGCAACTCGTCACTACCGGCGGCCGCGTCCTCAACGTCTGCGCCACGGGCACCGATCTGGCCGAAGCCCGGCAGAAAGCCAATACCGCCTGTGACAAGATCCATTTCGAAGGCGCCTGGTTCCGCCACGACATCGGTTACCGGGTGATGAGGAGCAGCTCGCCAAAACATGTCACCGGGCAAGCAACCAGGTAGATCCATGGGCCTTGCGATATTCTGTTGATGATTTCGCGGGGGTTGTCAGTTTCCCCAAAGACCGATGATGACAAGGCCGGCGGTGATCATCACGGCGGCGGTGCAGCGGACGAGTTTGCCCGGCTCGTGGAAGATGACGAACGCGACGACGACGCCGAGCACGATGCTGAACTGGCGTACGGCGGCGACATAACTGACCTGGTCGACGAACTGGTAGACCCAGACAATACAGGCATAGGCGGAGAAACTGAGCGCGGCCGCGAGCGGGGGGGCCCACCACGGGCCGTTGCTCCCGTTGTCATCCGACCTGATGCGCAGGACGCGCAGCATAAGCAGGTACGTGCCCGTGCAGACAAGAAAAAAATAGCAGACGTATCGCAGCGGCGCCGCCGGCCCCTGGCCGAAGCGCAATTCGAGATGATCGGCGAGGACTTTGTCCGTCAGTGTGTACCCGACCGTGCTCAGCGCCGCGAGCACCATCCAGCCCACCGCGCGATTGAAATAAAGTCGCACGTGCAACGCTCGAAACGACGGCAGCGGCGCCAGGAAGCAGCCGCCGACGACCATCATCATGCCCAACCAGCCCAGCGCGGTCGGCCACCTGCCCAGCAGCACGTCCACGGCTGCAATGAGTATGACGGGCAGGGCGCGTACCACCGGATACACGACTGTGAAGTCCGACGAGCTGTACCCCTTGGCCAGGCCGAGGAAATACACGCCACAGAACGCACCGGCCAGTGCCGCCAGCGCCCAGGCCTGCAGCCCCAGCGGCGTCGCGAACAAGTCGAACAGCACCGCAGGCGCCAGCCCGATGAGCGCGGCCCAGATGAGCATCCGGCGTGTGAACTCCAGCTCCGACCGCCCCCGTCGGACCAGCAGGTTCCAGCCGGCGTGCATGAACGTTGATGCAATGACGATGGCCAGCGCTTCGGGCGGCATGTGTGCTGTGTCTTTCAGAAAATCGCGGTGAAGTCGCCTGTTACTACATCAGTGCGTCGGAGGGCGCCGGATCGATCACGCGCACGGGCGCACCCATGGCCTTGAGTTGATCGAATTGGCGGTTGCCGATGCGCACGGTCAGGATCGCGTGATCGTCGATGTATTGACGGTCGAGCACGTCGGCCCTGCTTTCGAGGAAGTGAATCGCTTTGCCTTCACCGATTGGCAGCTCGATCCGCAGCTTCAGTTCGCCGCCGCGCATCGCGTCGCGCACCCGCTCGGTCAACTGATCGAGCCCGGCGCCGGTTTTAGCGCTGATCGCAAGGGCATCGCGGTGGTGCTGCTGCATGACCAACAGGTCGGCGTTGTGCTCGAGCAGGTCGGTCTTGTTCAGCAGCAGAAACCGCTGCTGGTCAGTTGCGCCGATTTCGTCGAGCACCTTCATGACAGTTTCGAACTGCCGCTCGGTACGTGGATGCGCTACGTCGAGCACGATCATCAGCAGATTGCTGTGTACCGCTTCCTCGAGCGTGGCGCGGAAGCTGGCGACCAGGTGGTGCGGCAGGTCGCGAACAAACCCGACGGTATCGGAGAGCATGACCGTGTCGCCCCCCCCCAATTCCCACCGCCGTGTTCGCGTCGAGAGCGTGGCGAACAGCTTGTCGTCCGCGTAAGCACCACCGCCTCCTGAATGTGAGGTGGCGGTGTTGAAGAGAGTGCTCTTGCCCGCGTTGGTGTAACCGACCAGCCCGACGGTGAAAAAGTCCTCGTTACGCTGGCTTACCTCCCGCCGCTTTCGGCTCTGGATCAAGGAGATTTTCCGCTTCAGCTCGCTCTTGCGGCGTTGCACGATCCGCCTGTCGACCTCGAGCTGCTGCTCACCGGGGCCGCGTGTGCCGATGCCGGTCGGCGCGCCGCCGGCGATGCGCTCGAGGTGTGACCACATGGCGCGCAGCCGCGGATAGGTGTACTCGAGCTGCGCCAGCTCGACCTGCAGCTTCGCCTCATAGCTGCGTGCCCGGGAGGCGAAGATGTCGAGGATCAGCTCGCTGCGATCGAGCACCTTGCACTCGGTCAGCTTTTCGAGGTTGGCGACCTGCGACGGACTCAGGTCGTTATCAAAGATGACGACCTCCGCATCGTGGACGCGCACCATCTCGGCCAACTGCTCGGCCTTGCCCGAGCCGAGATAGGTCGCCGGAGTTGGCTTGTGGCGGTGCTGTATGAGCTGGTCGACCACGATCGCGCCGGCGGTGTCGGCCAGGGCCGCCAGTTCGCCCAGCGGATCGTGCGGATCGTTCGTGTGGCCCGGCAGCAGGCAGGCCACCAACACCGCTGGCTCCTTGGCGACGCGTAAAGTGTCTCGCTGGCCTTGTTCCATGGCGGGGCAAGTGTAGCTGTCGCCTGATGGTAAAACCAATTCAAGAGGCAATGATTACGGCTTTCGGCTTGAGAGGCGCTCGAGGCAGCGATGGTTGCGCAGACCAATCAATGAATGGCTGCAACCCGAACAGCCTGGGCAACACGCCTTGAATCACGTACTGACGAAAGAAGAGGCGATGGCGATCAGTGAAATTGCGCAGGACAAGAACTGGAGCGCGTACGGATGATGCCGGCTCTACGCCGGCATGACCGCGGCAACATCCTGATAAACGCGATGGCACTTGGCGGCGGCGTCGTGCCAGGTGAGTCGGCTGACTTCGATGTCGGCCTGCTCGCGCAGCGTCGAACTGAGCGGCGGGTGGCGTAGTATGGCGATGATCTTGTTGGCCATTTCATCGATGTCCCAGAAATCGACTTTCAGCACGTGGGTGAGCACCTCGGCGACACCGGAGGTTTTCGAGATGATCACGGGCACGTCGCAGCGGATCGCCTCGAGCGGCGCGATGCCAAATGGTTCACTGATCGAGGGCATGACGTACACGTCCGCCATATTGAACACGCGCTCGACATCGTCGCCGCGCAGGAACCCGGTGAATAGCACTTTGTGCCCGATGCCCTCGGCGGCGGCCAGATCAATCACGTCTCGAACCTTGTCGCCGCTGCCAGCCATGACGAACTTGACGCGATCATACTTCTCGAGCACTTTCTTGGCGGCGTAGACGAAGTACTCCGGACCCTTCTGCATGGTGATGCGCCCGAGGAACAGGACGATCTTGTCGCCGCGCTTGATCGTGGCGCGGCGGGCGCTGGGCACGTGACCGTTTTCGATGCCGTTGTAGATCACGTCGATCTTGCCGGTATGGATACCGTAGCGGTGCTGGATGATTGACTTTGTCAGATATGAGACGGCGATGACACGCACGGCGCCGTGCATGCCTCGCCGCTCGATGTCGTACACGGGCTGGTAGACGTTGTTGCCCGAACGGTCGAACTCGGTCGAGTGGACGTGTACGACCAGAGGCTTGCCGGTTGCGCGGGCCACGGCGAGCCCGGCGGGAAAGGTCATCCAGTCGTGTGCGTGGATGACATCGATCGATTCGCCACGCGCCATATCAACGCACAGGCCGGCAAACCGCTGCGCTTCGACGAGCAAATCTCCGTCGTATTCGGGCGGCTGGGCATCTTCGAGAACGGTGTCATTCCGCGCGCCGGTGACGATGGCGGCGTCGTGCAACTTGCCGCCCGCCGACTGGTACGGGCTGACCATCCGCGACGGCACCGCCTTGAACCGGACATTGGCAAACTCGACGGGGTCGAGCTCATGCCTGCTTGCCACACTTTGGGGCGACTTGACGCCCTCCACGGCGCGTGGTGACTGCGGGCTGAGCAGGCGAACGTGTGACGTGTAATCTGGCCCGATCGCCTTGGGCAACACAAACGTGACGTCGATCTGCTGGGCGCTGAGCGCCTTGGTCAGCCCATGGCAGGCCGTACCGAGGCCGCCGCTGATAAACGGCGGGAATTCCCAACCTAACATGAAGACACGCATGGGTCCTACCTGACCCGCCAACTTCCGTGTGCACACGCGTGGAATCTCGCGCCGCCTCGATCGGGCGCAAGCCGGCGGTGGGAACGTTTGCGATTCCGATCGGTGAGCCCTGACCAAGCGGGCAACAGTTCGTCCGCCTTGTGGTGCCGGACGCGGCGCAAGAGCAGTGCCGCGCTCTTATTGCCTTCTAGGCTATCGTATCAGGCCGGCAGGTCAACCCGATGGAAGATAATTTCATTGACTTTTTTGCACATTTTTCAAGTTGTCTGACCCTTCGGGGACATGTCGCCCAGTTGGCGGAAGCAGGCTTCGTACGCCAACAGCACCCGGGTGACCCGCTCGATCATCGGTTCGCCCTTGATATTCTCGCCCTTGGGAAGGAACACGGGCGATCGGAACACGTACAACTTCTGTTCGTCTCGGAAATGTTCGATCGGCAGGCGTGCCTCGAACCCCTTGTCGAACAGTTCTTCTTCGAGCAGGTCCTCGATCTTGTCGCCCTGGTGCATCAGGTCGGCCTCGATCGATTCGCTGAGCCAGCGATCGGGCGTGATCAGACCCACCCAGACCAGATCGCGCTGGTCGGGAACCTCGGCGGCGTACATCGTTTCGGACGCCACGTCGCGGGCTCGGCACTTAAGCGCGTCGTCCGTGCGGCGAACCGTCTCAAACACGCCTGCCGCGCGTACCTGATCAGCCACCTCCTCAAAAAGTACCTGGCATTCGTTGCAGATCATGGCCCAAACTCCTGTCGTCCCAAGTTATTGTAATTGTAGCAGTATCGGGCGTATTCCAGCCGGTGGCGGGTTGGCGTGACGGTCAACAGGTCCGATGCTCGGCTCGCTGGCGGGCGGCTTCGTAGAGCAGGATCGCCGCGGCGACCGAGGCGTTGAGCGAATCGACCGGACCGGGTGCGATCGGGATCGATACCCGCCGGGCCTGCTCGACCTCGTGCCAGTGGCCGCCGAGACCGCGGTCCTCGGCGCCGATCACGATTGCCACCGGCCCGGTCATATCGGCGTCGCGGTAGGTTTCATCCGCCTTCGGGTCGGCCGCCAGGACCGTCAATTCGCGGCGGCGGACAAAAGCAAGCATCTCGTCACCCGTACCGCCGATGATCGGCAGGCTGAACACGGCGCCGGTGCTGGAACAGATGGCGTTGGGATTGAAAGCGTCGACCACGGCGTCGGCCTGCAACAGGCCCGATGCGGCCGCCGCCGAAGCCGTGCGCGCCATGGCGCCGACATTACCCGGCTTGATGGACCCGACGGCCACCAGCCACAGGTCATCTGTGCTCGGCGACGCTTCGAAATCCGCCAGTCGCCAACGTGGTTGATCGAACACCGCCAGCACGCCCTGCGGGTCCCGGCGGTACGAGAGCTTGCCCAGCACCGGGTCGGCCACCTCGCAAACCTGTACCGTCGAATCGACCCGGCTTTGCAACGATCGGCATGCGTCGTCGGCGCGCGTGGGACAGATAAAAAACTCGTGCAGTGCCAACCCGCAATCCAGCGCCCTTGTCACCTCGCGCACACCCTCGGCGATGAACATGCCGGTGCGCCTGCGATGCGCCTGGCGTCGAAGCTCGAGCACGCGCTTGATCCGCTCATTGGACCGGCTGGTGATGCGATGTGTACCTGTCATTCGAGCATTGTACGGGCCGGCGAGGATCACTTGCGCGCGACGAGAATTTCCCCTACACTCAAGCCCGTTGATACGGGCCGTACGGGCAAGCCCCGTTGCCAAACCGGCCGGGTGAACACAGGGATCGCACAATGGCGGTGGAACTGGCACTGATCGAGCAACTGCGTGAGTTCGACACGCCTACCGTCGCCGAGTCGCTGCTGGCGTTGGGCTGCAAGGACAATCACAGGTTCTACATGGGTGGCGACGTCAAGTTGTTGACCAGTGTGCCCGAGCCGATGGTCGGCGTGGCCGTGACCGTCGACGCCGACACCAG
>CAUYYV010000038.1:0-16302 GCA_963577075.1 Phycisphaerae bacterium | reverse complement strand
GATCACCTCGGAGTCATTCTCCGTGCGGAAGCGATAGCCAAGTTGCTCGAGCCGGCGGCGCAGCTTGAAGTAATTTGTGATCTGCCCGTTGTGTACGATGGCCACGTCGGTGAACCCATATGCCCAGAAGGGATGCGCCGTCGACGGATTCACATCGCTCTCGGTGGCCAGCCGGACATGCCCGATGCCGTGAAAACCTGTGAATGACGCGGCACCGAAGCGTGCCTCGATGTCGTCGGCGGTGCCCTCATCCTTGATGATCTCAAGGCTGTGCCCGGCCGAGAAAATCTCGACGCCCTCCAGCTCCTCGACGGCGTAGCAGAGGCGTTGGATATCACCACCAAAACGCCCGTCGATGCGGGCGTAAACGTGCTGCCGCCAGGTATCGGTGATCTCAAATCCATGGTCAGCCAGAACGCTGCGAACCTGCCGGTCGCGGCTGGGCCAAAGCGCCTGATTGTGGCTCAGGTCCGCATCGTAGAACAGGCGAAGGATCAACCGATCACTGACGTGCTCGGCATACATGGCCAGCCCGGTGCTATCCGGACCGCGGTGCTGACAGCCGTGCAGCATTTTCAGCAGCGCATCACCGATCGGCCTCGGCTCGTTTCTTTTGTAGATAACACCGGCTATGCCGCACATCTGTCGATCTCCTCACACACCTGCCCCCCCCCGCATGAGGGGGACATACCTGCACCATGATTATAGCCTCCAAACACCGATGATGCATCGGGTCGCTGCCCAGCCACACGACGCCCGCCCCGCGGTCAGCCCAGTTCCTTTTTCAAGGCGCCGAGCAGGCGGTCAGCATCTTGCTCAAGATTGTAAACGTGCGAGGAAACCCGAAGGCCGTTTACCAGATTCCGCGGCACGACCTTCACGACGACGCCGTGCTTGGCCTGCAGTTTCGCGGCCAAGGCGGCGTTATCCACGTGGTCCGGCAGGGCCAAGGCCACCCGGACCGTTTTCCGGATAATCCGGTTCCACGGGTTTGACAGACCGCATCTCATCACCGATACAAACCATCGTGACCGACCTCATGGTGATTGTAAGGGCACGCGCATGACCGACCGCAACATCGATCCGTTTACGTATTACGACCAGATGGGCGCTTCACACCGGCCGCGCCATGCGTTTGCCGGCAAAACGAGGCCGCAGTTCGATCGCTGGAAGCGAGCGCTTCGGCCGAAGGTGCTGGCGTCGCTGGGCCGGATGCCCGAAAAGGTGCCCCCGAAGCCCAAGCTGCTGGCCCAGTGGCGACAGGACGGGCTTGTCAAGCAGCGTTGGGTCATCGACGTGCAGCCGAACCTTTCAGCGATCGTGCTGCTGTATCGCCCGGCCGATCTGCCCAAGCACGAGCGGAGGCCGGCGATACTGTGTTGCCACGGACACGGGCCGTTCGGCAAGGATGCGGTCATGGGCCTCCGCAGCTCGCCCAATCGCGCGGCCAATATTGACGATTTCAACTACGACTACGGCCTGCGAATGGCGCAAGCCGGATTCATCACCTACGCGTTGGACTGGCTCGGCTTCGGTGAACGCGACAGCCGGTGCAATCCGCACTACAAGGACCTGTTTGCCGACCGCGATCCGTGCAATATCCATTACCTGATGGCGACGATGCTGGGCACAACCGTGCTGGCCGGCAACTGTCACGATGCGTCACGCGTCACCGACTGGGTATGCACCCTGCCATTTGTCGACCGCAAGCAACTGGGCGTGATGGGGCTGAGCTACGGGGGCACGATGACCACGTGGATGATGCTGACCGATCATCGCTTTGTCGCGGGCGACATCATCTGTTACGCCGGACCGTTCCATGACATCGCGTTTCGCATCTACAACATTTGCGGCTCGCAGATCACACCGGGCCTGTTCGAGTTGTGCGACCTGCCCGACCTTCAGGGCCTGATCGCACCCAAGCCGCTGCTGATCGAGTTGGGCATCCAGGATACAACCTTTCACATCGACTACACGCTCAACGACCACTTCGACAAGATCAAGCGTATTTACAAGGCGGCGGGCGCGGCTGAAAGCCTGGATCTAGACCTGTTTGCCGGCGGCCATGCCTGGGGGGGTAACAAGTCGCTGGCGTTTTTCCGCTCGGCCTTCGGGCTCGACCGGTGAAATATCCGCCCGGCCGGACCGTGAGTCCCTCGCTGTTGTAGGACTATCAGGCGCCGTGCCTGCGGTTATCGACAAGAGCTATCAGGTTGCTGAACCGCTGCTCCCGTCGCGAACGCGCAGCGGATTCACAATCGTTTGCCATCTCCGGTCGCAACCGCTACGGTGGATCCGAAGGCGGTGCGGCCATGAGCAACACGAACGATCAGGACGAGCGGCCGGACGATGCGGCGTCGGATCAAAACGATACCGATGGCGGCACATCTGCTTCCGGGGGTGGGCCAGAGGTATTTGGCCAGCAGATCAAGCATCGCCAACTCAGCGCCCGGGTACCCGATGCGGTCGGACGCGGCGTGTTCAGCACCGGCGCGATCGTGCTGACGGGCAACAGCGAGTTCGTGATCGACTTTCTCGTGCGCATGTCAAGACCGTTCCAGGTTGCCGCGCGCGTGGTGATGCCGCACGCCGCCCTGTTTCAGATGACCAAAGCACTCGAGGATAACCTGAGCAAGTACGAGGACCGATTCGGCGAGATTCAACCGCTGCCCCAAGCCGATCCAAACGCCCGCCGGCCGTCGATCCAGGAGATCTACGACGACCTGAAGCTACCCGATGACGTACTCAGCGGCGCGTATGCCAATGGGTGTATCATCGGGCATTCGCCGGCTGAATTCGTGCTCGATTTCGTGACCAACTTCTTCCCCCGATCGGCCGTGTCGGCGCGGGTATTCATGTCGTCGAGGCAGGTGCCACAACTGGTCAAGGGGTTTCGTCACGCGTCCAAGCAGCTCAAGCAACGCCGCACCGGACAACAGCCCCCCACACCTCCGCCGGGCGACGACGATCCGCAGCAGGGCGACGGCGGCTCCGAACTCCTGTATTGATTTTAGCCGCGACCCGAAGGGCAGCGGACACGAAATGATTCAATTCGCCACGTGCATCGGAACCCACTAGAATGTTGCGTCCAGCAGGAACAGGCCAAACGTGAACGCGTTCAACATCACCGACGAACAGGTCGCGACGTTCCACGAGGACGGCTTCCTCGTCGTCCCGGGCCTGCTAAGCGACGAGGAAACGAACCTGCTGTATCGAATCGGCCGGGCCGACCGTGAAATACAGAACATCAAGGGCGGCCGGCTCGACGCGAACGGCGGGATCAGCAGGCTGCTTGTCCACAACGCATTGCACGATGACATGTACAGCGCCATCGTCCGCAGCGAGCGCATCGTCAACACGATGGAAAAACTGCTCGACGACGAGGTGTACCACTTCCACCACAAGATGATGGTCAAGGATCCGAGAATCGGCGGCGCGTGGGAATGGCACCAGGATTACGGTTACTGGTACCGCAACAACCACTGCCTCTGGCCGGACCTGGCCAGTTGCATGATCGCCCTGGATCGCGCAACGAAAGAAAATGGTTGTTTGCAGGTGATCCGCGGCTCGAACAAGTGCGGAAGACTTGAGCACGGCCAGATCGCCGACCAGACCGGCGCCGATCTGAAACGCGTCGAAGCACTGCTCGAACGCCTGGAACTGGTGTACCCCGAACTCGACCCGGGCGATGCGTTGTTCTTCCACTGCAATACGCTGCACCGATCTGACCAGAACCGCTCAGACAAGCCGCGCTGGGCCCTGATCTGCTGTTACAACACGAAGCACAACGACCCGTACATTTACAAGGAAACCAGCCACCCACCGTATTCGCATCTCGAAAAATGGCCCGATGATCGCGTGCTGGAGGTCGGCCGGCAGCAGTGGCAGCAGATACAGGCGGCGGGCACGTCATCGTGAAGCGGGTTGTCGATTACGATGGCGATCACGATATCGTACAGGCGATCATGAACTGGAACGTCTACCTTGCCGGCGAGATCCATTCCGATTGGCGAGCGCAGATCGCCGAGGCGGTGGAGCGGGCAAATCTTCCCGTTCATCTGCTGTCACCCGTAACGGATCACGGCGCCAGCGACAGTTGCGGCGTTGAAATTCTCGGCGATGAATCGGTCACATTCTGGAAAGACCACAAGTCGGCGAAGATCAACGCGATCCGCACGCGCAACCTGATTGAAAAGGCCGACATCGTCGTCGTTAAATTCGGCGACAAATACCGTCAGTGGAACGCGGCCTTCGACGCCGGGTTCGCGGCGGCATTGGGCAAACCGATCATCACGTTGCACGATGATTCGCTGACGCACCCGCTCAAGGAGGTGGACGGCGCCGCAATGGCGGTCGCCACCACGCCGCAGCAGGTGGCGCAGATTCTCGCCTACGTGATAAGCCGGCACTGAAATGGACGGAGTTGCGTGCCATGGCCAGTAAGTTGCGTTGGGGCCTGTTGAGCACGGGCAACATTGCGGGTCAATTCGCACACGGCTTGGCCGGCGCCCGGCGCGGCCGGGCGATCTCCGTTGCTTCGCGCACGCGCAAGTCGGCCGAGCAGTTCGCGGAACAACACCAGATTGAGAAGGCCCACGGCAGTTACGAAGCGTTGCTGGACGACGACGAGGTAGACGCTGTTTATCTGGCGCTACCCAACTCGATGCACCACGCATGGACGCTGCGCGCCTTGGAGTCCGGCAAGCACGTGCTGTGCGAGAAGCCGATGGCGTGCAGCGCCGCCGAGGCTGAGCAGATGTTCGATGCCGCCGACCGTGCCGATCGGGTGCTCGTCGAGGCGTTTATGTATCGATCGCATCCGTTGCTGCACGCCGCCGTCGATCAGGTGCGACGAGGCGCGATCGGCCGGCTCCGCATGATCCGCACCAGTTTCTGTTACTGCACGAAGCGGATCGAGGACAATATCCGGTTTGATCGCGGTCTGGCGGGCGGCGCCCTGATGGACGTCGGGTGCTACTGCATCGATTTCGCACAATGGCTGGCCGGGGCAGAGCCCGCTGCGGCAGACGCCACGGGGCACGTACACGCGACCGGTGTCGATGATGTTGTCGTCGGCACGCTGCGATTCGCTGACGGTCTGGTTGCCTCGTTTACCTGCGGCATCACCGTACACGCGGACAACACCGCGTATCTGTGCGGCGACGAAGGCTACATCGAGATTCCCGTGCCTTGGAAGCCACCGACCGAAAAGGCGCGATACGTGGTCAAACACTCGCCCCCCCCCCGGCAGGACAAGCCCGCCGTCGTCGTACCGCCGCCGATCCAAGCCTTCGAGGTCGACGGCCTCAAGCCGCTCTACGCACTTGAAGCCGACGACTTTGCCGCAACCGTACTCGACGCCGCGCCCCCGCGTGTCACGCGCGAGCAGTCAATGCGAACGGTACGCACGCTCGATCAATTGCGTAACCAGATCGACACTCGCTGATTCGGGATATTTCGTCGCCCGGGGCCGTCGGCATCGGGTCTCATCGGGCTGCCAGCGTCGTTTGCACGTCTTCGATCCGCCAGGCCAACGCGTAATCCCACAATTCCTCGTAACGGTCACATCGCGAGATATTGACACGGTATAGACCCGCATCGACACCGGTTCGGTGGATATGCTCGACGTTATCGATTCGACTTGCGGAGCCGGCAATCGCGGTTGTGCGGTGCACTTCATCAACGCGAACCAATTCAAGATCGAAGTCCGCGACGCGTGGGCGAGGCGACCAGTAAATATTCGAGCGGTCAACGTCACGAAGATCATCAACGCGCCGATGCCAGACCAGCACCAGTGACAACTCTCCGGCATGCCGGGGCAAGTGAAGTGAGAAAGTGCGCGACCCACCCGCGGGCAGTTGGTCGAAGCACCAACCCCGGGACGGCATGACGCCCCCTTGCCGCAGCGGCCCGGCCGCGAGAATCGCGTGGCTGGCAACGGCGTCGGCCCTGCCGGCACCAAGATGCTCGTCGAGTGGCTTGCCGCCAGCCGGTCTCCAGTTGCCCGGCTTGGTTGCGCCAGCGAGCAGGACGGCCTTGATCAATTCAGCGCGCATCGCATGGGGGTGCTCGGTCATGGCCCTTGCCGCCTCGAGGAGGCGGGCCACCACAGCCGTCACTACCGGGGTACTCAAACTGGTCCGACTGCCCGGGCCGACGATATCCGGCTTGCACCGGCCGGGCGTTTCCAACCGCGTGTAGCCGCCGCTGCTGTCCCCGTCCCACTGACCGACGGCGATCGCGTTGTACGCGCTGGCCAGCAACGCCGGTACGCGCGAAGATCGGCCGTTATCAACACCGACCACCATGACCACGTCATGGGTGTCGATCGCGTCATCGAGCCGCATGAGCACCTCGGCCGCGGCACCCCGATCTTGACCAATCCAACTGTGGTTGAACAGGTGCAGCTCGTTTGAACCAGGCCGACGTGTCGATCCGAATCGCAAATACTCCCGGCCGAGAAAGTCAGCCACATGATAGTGATGAACCTGGCCAATCCCCGGCGCCATCCCGTTCGGGCCGTAGATGAGACTTGCGGTCGCGGTCGCGTGATCGTTGATCCGGCTCGCACCGCTGATGGCGACGAGCCGCACACCACCCAGTGTTTCAGCGTGAATTGACGGCATGTAGTCACCGGACACACCTTCAACGTGTCCGGCAATGATGCCCGTTCCGAGGGGTGTTTCGCCACCGAGCAACCGATGCAACCGGGTGATGCCAACGAGCGCCTGTGGCGGATTTTGCGAAGACGCCCCGTTTCCCGCACCGGCTGACGCCGTTACGCCCAGGGTGGTGCGGATCGCGCCGGCAATACGAACGGCCATAAATACCGATGCGATCAGCAACGCACTGATCAACGCCGGCGACAGCCTTAGCCATCGGTTTTGGCCCACCACGTGTGAGTTCCACCTGAGTTAGAAGTCAATGGCTGTATCGGGCAATCGGGCGCGGCGTCAACAGTGTCAATCTGCCGCACGTGGCAAAATCGGTTGCGAGCCGTCATCATGGTGCCATGGGAGATGAACTCCAGAATGTTCCCAACCCATCCGAGTTGGCATCGGCAGCCGGACAGTTGTTTGCCGACTGCCCGATTATTGTTCGGCTTCTGCAGTCGTACAGACCCTATATTGGCCCGTTCCATTTGATGTTGCAATGGGCGCAACCCGGCGCGAACGTGCTGGACGTCGGCTGTGGCGCGGGCCTGCTGCTCGGGCTGCTCAGCTGGACGGGGCGGATAGGCGCCAGCCTCGGTTTTGACGCCAACGGCGCAGCGATCACGTCAGCCAGAACCATGGCGCGGCGGCTGGAGAAACTGCAACCGTCAGCGGCCCCGCTGCGATTCGACCACCTCCGCGTGAACGGGCCCTGGCCGCAAGACCGCTACGACTTGGTGTGTCTTGTCGACGTGATGCACCACGTACCACGCGCGCAACGAAGCAGCCTTATCGACCAACTGATCGACCGGGTTCGCCCCGGCGGCCGGCTGCTGTACAAGGACATGTGTGACCGACCCCTGTGGCGCGCCAACGCCAACTGGTTGCACGATCTGGTCCTGGCCCGGTCCTGGGTCCGATATCAACCGCTCGCTGATGTCCGCCGGCACTGCGAACAACGCGGCCTGCAACTCGTACATACCCAGAGAATCAATATGCTCTGGTACGGTCACGACCTTCTGGTGTTCGATAAGCCGGTCGATTGAACGAAGAACCGGATCGGCACGATAACAGGAGGGACGTTCGCCCGGGAATCCTCCATATGCGTCAACCAAGTTCAGGTGTGCGTGTACCGATGCTGCTCGCCGCGTTGGCGGCGGCGTTGTTCATTTACCGCGGGCCATGGCTGTCCCTGGGTGATTCGGGAGATCTGGCTGTGATCTACGCCAGCACGCGTGTCTGGCTGGCGGGCGAGGATCCGCACAACCGCGAGGTTTATCACGGCACTTACGCGCGCACCACGGGTCATTCCCTAAACGACATCGATAAGAACCGCGTGCTCTCGCTCTATCCACCCACGGTGTACCCGGTGATGGCGCCGATTGCCGTGTTTGATTGGCGCACCGCCCAGATTATCTTCGCAGCGATCAACGTGGTGCTCGCGACGGCGATGATCGCGGTGCTGCCGCGCATGGCCGGCATGGGTGGAACGACCGCGTGTTGCTGGCTGATGCTCGCATGGGCGATCGCGCTGGCGCCGCTTCACTCGGCGATAAAACTCGGCCAGCTTTCCGTGATCGCGACGGCGTGCATCATCCTGACGATTATCCTGGCGCGGCGTGACAAGTGGTTCGGTGCGGGCGTTCTGCTTGCGGTGGCGGCGGCGCTGAAAATCACCATCGCCCTGCCATTTGCCGCATATTTTCTGGTTCGGGGCCAACGGCGCACGGTGGTCGTGACATTATTGGGATTGGCCGTGTTCGGCGCGATCGGCGCCGGCCGGCTGGAAGCGGCCGGGGTCGACTGGCTTGGCGGACTCGGCCGCGACCTGGCGGTGCTGACGGCACCCGGCGGATACGGCGACCCGTCCGTCGCGAATCACACCCGCCATCAATTGATGAACCTGCAATACCCGCTGCACAATTTTATCGACAACCACGCCGCCGTCCGCGCCATCACCTATGGCTTCACAGGACTTGCGGCCTTGATGACGATCGCCGCCCTGCACCGCCAGCGACAGCCGGACCGGGACTTGCTGGGCCTGAGCATGGTTGGCGTGTTGAGCATGCTGGTGACCTATCACCGCATTTACGACATGATTATCCTGGTGCTGCCGCTGGCTTGGGCATTTGACCGGTGGCGCAGCGGCCGGCGACGGCTCGCCACGGTCGTAATGCTGATCTTGGCCTGCTTTCTCCTGCCCATCACGGGCATTGTCAAGGTATTGGAGAAGCGAGGCGATCTTCCCGCGTCGCTTGTTTCCGGCGACATCTGGCGGATGCTCGTGTTGCCGCACGAGGTTTGGGCCCTGCTGCTGCTGGTTTTCGTAATGATGTATGCTTTGATCGCGGATCGACGCACCGAGTTGCCCGCAACCACATGATGAACGCGCTACAATGACCGCAACACCGCACGACAACTCCCGACCATTGTGCGTGGACCTCGACGGCACACTGGTGGCGACCGACACGCTCGGTGAGTCGGTGTTGCAGGCGGTGCGGCACCATCCGCTGCGCATGCTGGCGTCACCGTGGTGGCTGACACGGGGCCGCGCCTATTTCAAGCGGCGCACCGCCGAGTTGGCAATACCGGACCCGGCCCTGCTGCCCTACCGCGATGAGCTGGTGCTGTTTTTGCGCAACGAGCGCGATGCGGGGCGCCGGTTGCTGCTGACGACCGGCAGCGATGAACTGGTCGCCCGGCCGATCGCCGATCACCTGGGCCTGTTTGACACGGTGATCGCCAGCGATGGCCACACGAACTGCACGGGATCGCGCAAGGTGGCTGCCATCAGCCAGCACCTCAACGGCGCAGCGTTCGATTACATCGGCAACAGTTGCACCGACCTGCCGGTCTGGTCCGCCGCGGCCGAGGCCTTGGTCGTATCGCCCAGGCGCGGCGTCCTGGCCCGCCTGGGCAGGGTCAAGCAACCACAACGCATCTTCGAGGCCCCCATGAATCGACTCGTCGACCTTGTCAAGGCGATGCGGCCCGAGCAGTGGGCCAAGAACCTGCTGCTGCTCGTACCGATGCTGGTGGGCCACCACCTGAAAACGGGCCTGTGGCAGAACATGGTGAAAATCTGGATCGCTTTTGTCGCGTTTGGGATGTGCGCTTCGTTCGTGTACCTGCTCAACGATCTACTCGACATCGACGCGGACCGCCGCCACCCGAATAAACGTTTCAGGCCAATCGCAGCCGGTCGCATTTCGCTGACGTGCGCAATCGGGCTTGCGGGCGCGCTGGCCATCGGAGGTGAGATCGTCGGGTACCTGCTGGTCAGCCCCGAGTATGCGCTCATGCTGCTGTTGTACATGCTGATCAGCAGCTCCTATTCGATGTATTTCAAGCGCAAGCTGGTGCTCGACGTGATTTGTCTCGCCGCGCTCTACACGCACCGTATCGTGGCGGGCGGGGTTGCCTTGCACATCGCGATTTCCGAGTGGCTGCTGGCGTTTGCGATGTTTCTGTTCCTGTCACTGGCATTTGTAAAACGCTACGGCGAGCTGGTGCTCGCGCGTGACACGCGGGCCACCCAGGCGTTCGGCCGAAATTACCGGGTTGGCGACCTGAACATCCTGCGCTCCATCGGGCCCACGTCCGGGTATATGGCGGTGCTCGTCTTCTGTCTCTATATTCAACAGAGCAAGGACGTAGCCGAACTTTACGCACAGCCTCGGGTGCTGTGGGCCATCTGTCCCATCCTGCTTTACTGGATTACGCGCATCTGGTTCCTGGCCGACCGCCACGGTGTTGCCGACGATCCGCTGCTCTTTGCCCTGCGCGACAAGATCAGCTATTTCGTGGCCATCTTGATATTCATAGTCGTGGTGGTCGCCACGACCTCAGGTTGAAGCGTCCGTCATGGGTCGCGCCACCTGTTGCGCAAGTCGAATATCTTGAGGTACTCAAACCGCCCGCCGGTGATCTCGCGCGCCCCGTCGAGGTAGGACGGCGGCGGCCGAGACCGATCCCAGAAAAAGAAAAAGTCAGGCCGAGCGAGTTGGACCTCAGCACCGATCTGGTCGTCCCCGATTATCCCCGTGGGCACGCCGATGTACTGGCAACGCAGATGAAACGCCAGCACCATCGTGTCACTCCAGGCCTGATCCGAGGCGATCACACCTTCGATCGGCTCGATCTTCCGCAGTGCTTCGCTCAGCCCATGCAGTCGAAAGCCGGCATCGGCCCGCCCGTGCGCGACAACAAGTTCGTTGATCGCCGGTGGAACAAACATACTCACCATCACGACCAGCGCGATCGTCCGGACCGCCCAGTGACGCATTGATCGAGCGGCGAACGTCCGGCTCAACAGCCCCCCGGCCATCAGGATCAACAGCCCCCAGAGCGGCCAAAGATAGCGCGCCACTACCTGGACCAGCGCGTAACCACAACAATAGATCACCACCGCCATGACGGGCACCATCAGCCATCGTCGCCGGATGAGCCGCCGCGGCCAACGAAAGCAAAGAATCACACACACCACGCCAACCAATGGCGCCAAGCTTGAAAACATCACCAGGTGCTGACCGATCTTTTTGGCGTTTGCGACGAAGATTGAAATTTGATGCTGAAAGTTCTCTGCCGACGCGAAAGGCGACCAGGCTCGTAATTCATCCACGGGCGCATCACCCGTGGCGCTGACGACCACGTCATCGGGCAGAGTTCGGAACCCGGGCCGGGCACGGTGGAGGCCACCGGGGTGATTCAAGGCATTGTTGAAACGCCCCTGTGTGCTGATCGTGAAGCGATCGTATTTCGTGCTGAGCAGGGCCACCCACGGACCACACACAACCATGAACACCGCCAGGCCCGCGACGTAGCCGATGATCGCCCTGCGCCGCGGGCGCCATCGACGACTCTCGACCAGGTGCATCAGCAGAACAAGCAAAAAGTGGCAGAGGAAAAACGGCATTGCGAAGTTCTTGGCAAAATAGGCGAGCGCTGCCGTCAGCCCACAGACCAAGCCAAGCCACCACTTCTGCGGATAATGTCGATTCATCACCACCGACAGATACGCGAGCAGGATTCCGGCCAGGAGCAGATCGGCAGTGATCAGCGACAGCGCCATGTTCAGGGCAAGCGCAATGGCACAGATCATCACGGCACCCAGCACGGTGGTGCGAAGCCGCATCGCGCGCCCGAGCAACGCCATGGCGATGAGAAAGACACATCCTGATGCGATCGTCACCAGTTTGGCGGCACGCAGCGGCTGATCGTCAACCGCCAATACCGGCGCGAGCAGCCATGACAGCATCGGGCTCCAATGGCCGTTTAACGCACCGCTCCAGTCGCCGCCCAGATACCGCTGCGCGATGGTGATGTAACTAATGCCGTCGGGGTTGACCTGGTAGTAATAATGAGGCAGCAGGCGTCGCGCGATGTCGAGATACACCACCACCGCGACAGCGGCCATGATCCAGAATGTCTTGCGACCTGGCCGAGCGTGCATTGATTGTCTATCGGCAAGCCCACATCGAACACCGTATCATCGCACAGGCATCGCCTGCCATTGCAACCCGTCGTTCGACGACAAAAAACCCAGTGTCGTGCGGCCGGCGTCGTCCTCGCCCATCAGCATCATCCAGAAACCGTCACCCTCACGCCAGATGAAAGGGGCACCATGCTTGGCACTCATCCACGGTTGCACCGGAATATCAATCGGACCCTCGAGTTGCCAGTCATGCAGGTCCCGTGACCGGGCGTAAGCCAGGCGCTGATTGGCCAGCCCCTCGCTGTAGATCATGGTCCACAGATCGCCTGTTCTGAACACGGCCACATTCTCCACGCCGTCGGGCGCGGATTTTGACCTGCCTATCAGCGGTGCGTCTTTGCTGAGAATCCGCCAACTCTTCAAAGCCGGATCGGTCGTGATCGCGTGGCCCAGCAGGTTTGCGTGCGCCAACTGATCCGCCGTTTGACCCTCCGTGTCGCACGAGCCGACAAAGTAGCAGTGCAAGGCGTCGCCATCGACGACGAATGTCGGGTCGATCGCCCGGCCCCGCGTGTTCCAGCTTAACTCGTTGGCCTCGGGCATGAAGAAAATCGGCTGCGACCAGTTCGAGCCGCCCCGTGATTCGCTGTAACACAGCCGCGCCGGTGGGATCGGGTACACCTGAAAGGGCAACACGATCCGCCCGTGCCAGCGTATCGGATCGCCCGGTGAGGCGTAACCCTTGGGCGACACGTCACGATCATTCTCGAACGTTACGAAATCGCGTGTAAATACCGAGGCGACCGACCAGTTTTCCTTTGCAACCCATGCCCGGTTTGAATACCGCGTGTAGAAAACGTGGTAGCCGCCGTCCACCGGCAGCACCGCGGGATCACGCAGGTTGTCCTCCTGCTCCAGCACCGGGTTTCGGATACGGCTCGGATCGAGCATTGTTCCTCGCTGTCATGGTTGATCGTCTAGCCGGCAAACTCATCGGCCGGCACGCCCCGGACACCGGGCCTGGCGCGGAACAGGCCACCGGCGAGCGGTTCTCTCGCCAACGCCGCATCGTCGAGCCCTGTCCGGGCGCTGGTGATATACAACTCGTCGAGATCGGGCCCGCCGAACCAGCAGGCGGACGTCTGGCTGGCAGGCACATCAACCTGATCGACCTGCGCGCCCGTCTGTGGGTCGAAGCAGACGACACGGTGGGCGCCCCACATGGCGACCCAAAGCCGGCCCTGACTGTCCCTGGTCATGCCGTCGAGGTAGCCCCGGCCGTCGGGCACCTCGACGATGGTGCGGCGATTGGCGACTTCGCCGGTGTCGGCGTCGTAGTCGAACGCCTCGAGCTTGTTTGTCATCGTGTCGATGTAGTACATCGTTCTGGCATCCTCGGACCACGCGATGCCGTTCGAGACGATCACGTCACCTAGGACCCGCCGGACGGTGCGGTCGGGGTCGAGGCAATAAAGCGCACCACTTGGTGTCTTGCCGTCGTAGGCCATGCTGCCGGCCCAGAATCGCCCCGCTGGATCGCACTTGCCGTCGTTGAATCGGTTATCCGGCTTGTCGCTTTCCGGTTCGCACCAGACCTCGACCTCGCCCGTCTGCGGGTCGAGCGAGGCAAAACCGTTTTCAATGGCGATCATGAGGCCGCCGGATTTACGTTTCACCACGGTGCCGGGGCTGTGCTGCAACTCGATGGTGTTGTCCGTGTTGCTCGCCGGGTCATAAATATGCACCTTCTTGCCATCGATATCCACCCAGTACAACACCTGCTCGGCGGCGTCCCAGACCGGCCCCTCTCCCAACGCGGCTTTTTCGTCCAGTATCAACTCGGCGGTATGAGCCATGATTGGCTCCTTTCATCTTTTCGATCGGCGACCATTTTATCATCTGCGTGCAGCGCCACGGGAACCTACGGCTTGGCCGGTTCATACGCGGCCTTGAGAAACGGATTGTCCGCCGGCTCCTTGCCCCCGTAGAACCATTTGAGCGGAAGAATCTTCAACCCGACGTTGTCATCTGCATGGACCAGATGGGACTCGGTGGGATGATCCTCGAGGTAACCTTGGCAGCTATACGCCACAATCACGCGGTCGTCCATGACCAGGACGGACGGGTACTTGGCGCGCCGAAAGACCTGCGTGTCGGTGACGTGCTGCGGATCGCGTTCGACGGCGGGCTGACCGGCGGGAAAAAAGATCTCCTCGGGCCGGCCGGCGCGGATCGGGCCCGGCTCGACGCGCGTCGTCTCGAACTGCGAATCGATGTTCTGAAAAAACTCCCAGACACGCCCGCCGTCGCGGCTGATCGCCGAGGATATCCGGCTCAACGTGTAGCCCTGGCGGACTTCCTGCTCGCTCGCCTGGTTCCAGATGCACAGCAGATGGCCGTTGGGCAGGGTGCGAAGCTGCGCCGGCGTGGTGGACGCCGCCAGCACGGTCGGCTGCGGCCGAGTCCACGTTTCACCGTCATCGTTCGACCAGGCCTGGAAGAGCCTGCCCAGACCGTTGCGCATGAACATCAGCAATCTGCCGGGCACGACTTCGGTGACCGTCGGCTCGGCGACGTAGCTGTAATCGGTTGACCAGTCGCGCAGGATCATCAGTTCCCCGTCCTTGTTGCGATGCCAGGTGCGACCGTCGTCGTCAGAGTAATAGTTAAACGTGTAAGCGAAATGCGGGTCGTTGTAGTGGCCCGAAACGTTGACAAACTGGTTGCGGATCAGCTTGCCGGAATTCCAGACGATGCGATCTTCCCATCGATTGGGCTGGCCGAGGTGGCCGAACACGGGCAAAATGATCCGCCCCGACGAGGTGCGCAGCAACACGTCCTGCAGGCATTGACAGAAAAAGTCCGGCGGGCTGATCGGCGTCGGCAGCTGCCATGTTTCGCCGTTGTCGTCGCTGCGCCAAAACAGTAACTGCCGACCTTCCCAGTGCAGGTCTTCGGCCGACGGCTTCGTCTGGGCGACCAGGCCGATCGACTTGTTCTGCGACAGCTTCACCAGACACGTGCAGCTTCCGCCGACGTCGTCGCCGTTGATGTCCTTCATCCGCTGCGCCGGTGACCAGGTCAGTCCGCGATCCTCGGAGTATTGATACACCTGAAACGACGCGAGAAATATCCGCCCGTCGTCCAACTCGACCCACGTCGTCGTGTGGCTGTGGATGTGAGGCTGCTCGCTGATGACCAACTCCGGCAATGTCATGGGAACGTTGCTCATACGACTCTCCTTGTAACCGCCACGCGGCGGTGAACGGCCCGGTTACTGCCGGACCGGATCGAATGTTGTACATGGTATGCAAGGCCGAAACAAGATCGCCAATCACCCGGCCACGGCAGCGCATGGCAGACTCGAATCCGGGTTCCACTTACGGAATGCGGACCTTTACTCATCTGGATTGAGTAAGATACGCCGATGAATGTCGCTACTTATTTCGAAGCGAGCGGAACCGCACACGCAATCGGCTGCGCGATCGGCAAGGCCTTTGCGGGGCAGATTCGGGAACTGGTGCGACACAAACGCGTTGCACTGCAGGTCGACACATCGGCCGGCAGGCAGGCTGTTGACGTTGCGGGCGGAATGCTGGTCAGCATCTGTCATCGTGTCGCACCGTACCTGCTGGAGGAGATGCGCGGTTATGCCAACGGCGCAGAGGTCCCGTTTGATGACATTGTACTGCTCAACTGCGGTGACGAAGCGCGCAATCTTCTGAATACCGGCGCTCCAATGGATGGTTGCACCGCAGTAGCTATCGGATCGGGACGAACGGGCAACGGGCTGCTGGCAGGACAAAGCAAGGATGGCCCGCCCTTCCAGGCGCAGTATTTAATTGTCCTCCTGACGCGTTGCAACAACCGACCGGCGTTGCTTCAGCTTTGCTATCCGGGAATGCTCGCATTGATCGGACTCAGTGATACCGGCATGACACTGTTTACCAACCAGATTCACGATCACACCAATCACGTCGACGGCCTGCCCGTCATGGTCTTTAAACGGCTGGCATGGGAATGTGATTTACTGGATCAAGTGGAAGCGTTGCTGCAACGGCGGGGCGCGGCAACCGCAGCGAATTACACGTTTGCATCCGCAGATGGACGGGCGTGCTGTTTTGAAGTCCGCGGCAACGAATACGTACGAATCGACATGGCAGACGATCTGCTCGTGCATACGAATCATTATCTGGCGCCGCATCTCCAGGGCGC
>CAUYYV010000037.1:0-16320 GCA_963577075.1 Phycisphaerae bacterium | reverse complement strand
ATTTTCTATGAAGACGAATTGCTATTTTGGGCGGTCAACCGCTCGCACATGAACGAAACAGGCGGGCCGGTCGCGGGGGGCTACAACCCGCTGGCAGAAGAAATCTGGGCGGAAGGACTGCGTATTTCGCCGGTCAAACTATATGAGGCTGGCGAACCGCGTTACGATGTCATCGACCTGCTGATGACAAACTTCCGCATTTCAAAACAGATGCGCGGCGACCTCGGTGCGCAAGTGGCGGCTTGTGGGCAGGCTGAACAACGACTGACCGCACTCACCGCGAAATACGGCGTGGAGACGATCAAGCGTTGCCAGTCACAGATTATTGATCGGGCGCAGAAGCTGATGCGGGCTGAAATCGGCCGCATGCCGGATGGCGAATATCACGGTCACGGAATGGTCGAGGACAACGGACGCGGCTCGGGCGATTTGGAAATCACTTGCACGCTGCGGATCGACGGCGATGAAATGTACGTCGGTTTGGATGCGCCGCCGATGGTGAATAGCTATATTAATTCCTATCCATTCAATAGTACGAGCGGCGTCTATTTGGCGGTACTGAGCTTCGTCGATCCGACGATGCCGCACAATGAAGGTACCTATCGACCGATCCACGTCGATCTCGGCGAGGCGGGCAGTATTGTCCATGCGGTCGAGCCCGGGGCTTGCAGTGCAACCACGACGACTCCGTTGGAAAACATCACCGATGCTGTGCGCGCTGCGCTATCTCAGGCCTTGCCGGAATGGGCGGGCGGTGGCTGGGCGCACGTGCACGGCAACTCGCTCTTTGGCATCGATCCGCGCCACCACGAGCCGTACACGTACTTTGCGCACATGTCGCATTGGGGTGGCGGCGGCGCGTTTTGGGGGCAAGATGGCGAACACGTCGTCGGCACGCTCGCGGCCGCCGGTGGCGCGATGACTGGCAACATCGAAGTTGTCGAGTATCAGGTGCCGATTCACATCCATCGCTATGAACTCGATCCCGAATCGGCATGCCCCGGCCGGTGGCGCGGTGGCTTGGGAGCGGCGTATGAATTCACCGTCGTTGATCACGACGCGACGATGACGCAGCTCGGCGACGGGATGAAATATCCCGCCCCCAGTGTGCTCGGCGCGGAGTCGCGTTTCAATGGATCGCGAGTGTATCAGAACTGCGTCGCGCGAAACGCCGACGGCGCGCTCGCTGCCCTTGACGGCTCTGAGCCGCTCGACCAGCACGGCATCTGCACAGTGCATGCAGGCGAGAAGGTGCTTATCCAAACGCCGGGCGGTGGCGGCGTGGCCCCTACGCATGAGCGCGAGGTCGCCGCGGTCGCTGCCGATGTGCGCAATGGCTTTGTCTCACCCGACCGCGCACGGGCCGAATATGCTGTCGCGATAGATGTAAATACGTTTGCCATTGACGAGGACGAAACGTCGGCGCTGCGCAGCAGTGCCATGGAGGCGGCTGTATGAGCGAAGCACACTCCGTGAAGCCGCAGCTGCGATCAGACAATGTCGATCCCGTCACGCTCGCAGTATTCGAAGGAACGCTAGAGACGACCGTGCGCGAAATGACGATCACGATGCGCCGCGCCGCAATGTCGCCGATTATCGCCATCGGGGCCGACTTCTCCAATTGCATTGTGGACGGCCAGTCGCGCGTGATCCGGCAGGGCGATGACCAGCCGGTGCACCTCGGCGCGATGATATTTACAACGCGGCAAGTTGCGAATTACTTCGGTGACGATCTCGCGCCGGGCGACGCGATTTATCACAACGACCCACGCACGGGCGGCAGCCACTTGCAGGACATGACGCTTTATAAGCCGGTGTTTTACGAGGGCGAGTTGCTCTTCTGGACCGTCAACCGCTCACATATGAACGAAACCGGCGGGCCGGTCGCAGGCGGCTACAACCCGCTGGCAGAAGAAATCTGGGCAGAAGGTCTGCGCATTTCGCCGGTCAAACTTTACGAGGCCGGTGAAGCCCGTTATGACGTGATCGATCTGCTGATGACGAACTTCCGCATTCCGCGCGTAATGCGCGGCGACCTCGGTGCGCAGTACGCCGCCTGTAGCCTTGCCGAGCGCCGCCTGATCGCACTGACTGAAAAATACGGCGTTGAGACAATCAAGCGCTGTCAGTCGCAGATCATCGACCGGGCGGAGGCGCGCATGCGGGCGGAGATCAGCCGCATGCCGGATGGCGAATACATCGGGCGCGGCATGATCGAGGACAACGGACGCGGCTCGGGCGATATGCAGGTGGGCTGCATCCTTCGGATCGACGGCGACGAGATGCACATTCAGCTCGAAGGCCCGCCGATGGTGAATAGCTACATCAACTCGTACACCTTCAACAGCTACAGCGGCGTATTCCTCGGCGTGCTCAGTTTCGTCGATCCGAGCATGCCGCATAACGAGGGGACGTACCGACCCATTAACATCGACCTCGGCGAGCCGGGCACGATCGTCAACGCGGTTGAACCGGGCGCGTGTAGTCTTACAACAACGACGCCGCTGGAGAATATCGTAGACGCGGTGCGCGATGCGCTGTGTCAGGCTGAGCCGGAATGGTCTGGCGGCGGTTGGCCGCACGTGCACGGAAATTCGCTTTTTGGCATTGATCCACGCCACGACGAGCCGTATGCCTATCTTTCGCACATGACGATCTGGGGCGGCGGCGGCGCGTTTTGGGGGCACGACGGCGAGCCGGCGGTCGGCACGCTGGCAGCGGCCGGCGCCGCGTACACAGGAGATATCGAAGTCATCGAGCACAACGTTCCGATCCACATCAACCGCTACGAGCTAGTTCGCGATTCGCCGTCTGCTGGTCGCTGGCGCGGCGGACTGGGAACAGTCTACGATTTCACAATCGTCGATCACGAGATCAAGATGACACAGCTTGGCGACGGCACGAAGTTCGCGCCGCCGAGCGTGTTGGGCGCTTACTCACCGCACAACGCCGCGCGCGTGTTTTACAACCACGTCTTCCGGCAGGGAGAGACCGAACCAGAACGGCTTGACCCGCACGGCATCAGCCCAGTTTATGCAGGCGAACGGGTACTGATCAAGTGCCCCGGCGGCGGCGGCGTTGGACCGCCATTCGAACGCGACCCGACGGCCGTGACTGCCGATGTGCGCAAGGACTTCGTATCTATCGAACGCGCGCGGGAGGAGTATGGGGTCGTCGTGGACTCGGAGACATTTGCAGTTGATGAGGCGGCGACGGCGGAATTGCGCGCTGGAAGACAGCATAAATGACCACCGAAGTCGATCCCGTCACACTCTCCGTCGTATCGGGCGCGATCGACACTGCCATTCGCGAGATGGCCATCACGTTGCGGCGCACGGCGATGTCGCCGATCCTGGCGATTGGCAACGATTTCTCCAACTGTATCGCCGATGGTGAGGCGCGTGTGATCCGGCAGGGGGACGATGAACCTGTTCACCTAGGGGCCATGCTTTTCGCGGTCAAGTTCATCGCCGACTACTTTGGCGACGACCTCGCGCCGGGCGACGCGATTTATCACAACGACCCACGCACGGGCGGCAGTCATCTGCCCGATATGACACTCTACAAACCTGTGTTCTTCGAGGACGAGTTGTTGTTCTGGACGGTCAACCGTTCGCACATGAATGAGACCGGCGGGCCGGTGGCGGGCGGCTACAACCCACTGGCTGAAGAAATCTGGGCCGAGGGGATTTGCATCTCCCCGGTCAAGCTCTACGATGGCGGAGAACCGCGCAACGACGTCATCGATTTTCTTATGACGAACTTTCGCATCCCGCAGCTTATGCGCGGGGACCTGGGTGCGCAAGTGGCGACCTGCGGACTCGCCGAGCGACGGATGCTGGCGCTGCTTGAAAAGTTCGGTGTGGAGACGGTGAAGCGGTGCCAGTCGCAGTTGATTGACCGGGCGGAGATGATGATGCGGGCCGAGATCAGCCGCATGCCCGATGGCGAGTATCGGGGACGGGCGATTGTGGAGGACAACGGCCGCGGATCGGGCAACATTGAGATTCACTGCACGCTGCAAATCGTGGGCGAGGAGATGCACGTCCGGTTGGATGCGCCGCCGGTTGTCAACAGCTATGTCAATTCGTATCCGTATAACAGCATCAGCGCGGTGTATTTGGGCGTGCTGACCTTCATCGAGCCAGGCCTGCCGCACAACGAAGGGCTTTACCGCCCTATCACGGTTGATCTCGGCGAGCCGGGCACGGTAGTCAATGCAACCGAACCGGCGGCGTGCGGACTCTCGACGAGCACGCCGTTGGAGAATATCGCCGAGTCCGTGCGCGCGGCGCTGGCGCTGGCGGAGCCGGAGTGGGCGGGCGGCGGCTGGGCGCATGTGTGTGGAAACTCGCTCTACGGTAGCGATCCGAGGCACGGAGAACCCTATGCGTATTTCTCGCCGATGACCGCGTGGGGCGGCGGCGGTGCATTCTGGGGTCAGGACGGCGAGCACGTGGTCGGCACGCTGGCGGCGGCTGGCGCGCCAATGACAGGCGATATCGAGATCACCGAACACGCGATTCCGATCCACATCCACCACTACGAGTTACAATCCGACTCGGCCTGCCCCGGCCGCTGGCGCGGCGGGTTGGGGATCACACTCGAATTTTCGCTCGTCGATCACGATGCCGAGATGAGCCAGTTTGGCGACGGGATGGCGTATCCGCCACAGAGCATCCTCGGCGCCGACCAAAGGTGCAACGACGCGCGCGTGTTCCGAAAGTACATCCTGCGCGGCGAGGACGGCGAACCGGAACCGCTCGATCTGCATTGCATTCGAATGGTCCACGCCGGCGAGCATGTGCTGATTCACTCGCCGGGTGGTGGGGGCGTAGGCCTGCCGTCTGATCGAGATCCGGCTGCGGTGGCGGAGGATGTGCGCGCGGGCTTCGTGTCGCGCGAGCGAGCGCGTGAGGAATACGGTGTTGTCGTCGAAGCAGCCTAGTTCATCCCAAACAAGTTTTGCATAAATTCGCCGGCGCCTTCCGGCCCGGTCATCATCAATTGGATGTCTTGTCCCGCAAATGCGCGCTAATTTTCGAATAAACCACATTTTCACCACGGGGACACGGAGACAAAGATGTCACAGCGATTAGGAAGAGATCGCTTCGACCATCTCTGAGCCGCCGGTTGCATTTGGGGAGATTGATGAGTCGGGCAATGTCGTCATTTGTCGGGATGTTGGTGAATGAGGCAATGTTGGAACCCGTATTCGGCTTGACGCAGTTATGGATTCCTAACCGCGCTGAAGGCGGGTTAGGAATCCATAACTGCGTCAAGCTTCCTGAGGCCCAACATTTGTACTCGGACGCTTCGCCAGCGTGACACGTCCATGGCGACTGTCGTTCATTCTGGCGAGCGCGCAATTCTTCTTCGCCGGATTCTATTTCGCGATCACCGGCCCGATCAGCCCAAAAATAGAAATCGAATGGGGGTTGTCACCGGCTGCGCTGGGCTGGCTCGGCTCAGTCCTGTTCTACGCCTACGCGCTCGTTCAAATTCCGGCCGGGACGCTGGCGGACACGTTCGGCAGTCGGCGCATGTTTATCGTCGCAGGCGTGCTGACGGCACTTGGCGCGGGACTGTTCGGCGCTGCGCCGAGCCTCGGCGTGGCGATCATCGGACGGCTGCTGCTCGGCCTCGGCACCGGTCTGCTCCTTACTTCCGGATTCCGCCAAATTTCGACCGTGACATCAGGCCGTCCGAGCGAGGCGGAACGATTCATCACGTTCTTCGGAATTTTTACTACGGCGAATTATTTAGGGTTCGCACTGGGCGCGACGCCGCTTGTGCTGGCTGTCGCGGCTTTTGGCTGGCGCGCACCCTTGCTGGCGGCAGCTGCGATTTCGGGAGTCTTGGCGTTTGCGACATGGGTAACTCCTGAGACGCCCGAGAAGACCGGTCAGGGTGGACGCCGGCAATTGCGAGCCGCATTCGCCACGTGGCGGAGCGAGCGCACCATTTGGGCTTATGCGCTGATCCGTTTTCTCTACGGATCTTTCATTGGATTTCAAACACTTTGGGCCGTACCGCTGCTCTTAATCACGTTTGGCTTCTCCTTTGAAACAGTCGGGCTGGTGCTCCTGGCGACTGCACTCGGACAAGCCGTGGGGCCGACGCTCGGTGCAGGGCTAAACCGACGCTCGGGCCGTACGCGGCGTTTGGTGTTCGGCGCAGGCAGTTTGTATGCCGCGGCCTGCATGACAATAATGGTTTTGTCTCGTGGTCAATCGCCGCGAGTGTTCGTATTTGCGGCGTTTGCGCTCGTGGGGCTGGCGCAAACCATGACGGTAATCGGCTATGGACTCGTGTCGGCGCGCGTGCCGCCAGAGCAACAAAGCACTGTGGCCGGAATGGTTAATGTCGCGCCATGGATTGGGAGCGCAGTATTTCAGTTCGGCGCTGGATTTTTGGTGGAGGGTTTGTTATCAAGGCCGGGAGCCGTATCGAGTAGTGCGGCCTACGCTGCGGCGTTGGTTCCGTTGTCTATCATCGGTCTTACAGCTTTGCCACTAATATGGCTGTTGGACGCGGGACGGGCCGGGAGATCGGCGCATTGAGCATCAGTTTTCTTGACGCCTTAATGAGGTTGAAGTAATATACTAAATACCTTATATCTTACAATATAAGGTGATCAAATTGGCCCGCCAAGCTAAATAACGGGTTCCTCACACGAAGATTCTCATCCAACAAGGGAGGGCAAAATGCCAAAGGAAATCCTCGGAAAGACTGTTCTGCCTGCGCCATACAACCAGGGCACCAAGGTCGGCAACACAATTCACATCGCCGGACAGATCGGCATCGACGGAAAAGGGAAACTCGCCGAAGGCGGAATTAAGGCCGAGACCCGCCAAGTGATGGAGAACATCAAGGCAGTCGTCGAAGCGGGCGGCGGCACGATGAACGACATCATGTCGACGACGGTGTTCGTCACCAATTGGGAACGCGACTATGCAGATTACAACGAGGTCTACGCGGAGTATTTCACCGAAGGCCAGGAACCGGCGCGCGCCTCCATGCACATTAAAGGCCTGGCGCTCGGCGCGCTCATCGAGATTATGGCCGTTGCGATGTTGTCGGATTAGACCCCTCCCTAACCCCTCCCCGCAACGGGGAGGGGCTGCCTTGCTTGAGCGCGATCTCCCCCCGTTGCGGGGAGGCGACGAAGTCGGGGGAGCGGTATCCTAAAGGAACCAATCTATGCCAACCAACGGAGCAAAAGGCCTTGACCCCATAACCGTCAAAATCCTGTGGGACCGCCTCGCCTCCATCGCGAGCGAGGCCACGACGACCCAATACCGCACGGCCTTCTCCACCGTCGTTCGCGAGAGCAACGATTTTGCCTGTTCAATCATGGATGTGGGCGGCGGCACGCTGGCACAATCTGACATCGGCTTGCCCTCTTTCGTCGCCACGCAAGCGATCACCCTCGAAAACATGCTTAAGAGATTCCCGCTAGACAGCCTGGAAGAGGGCGATGTTTTGATCACGAACGATCCGTGGATCGCGACTGCTCAGATTTACGACTTTACGTGCCTCAAACCAATCGTCAAAAACGGCAGGGTGGTGGCCTTCGCGGGCTCGGTGGCGCACACGCCGGACATCGGCGGCGTGCAGCGCTGGTCTCTATCGCTCGACGTGTTCGAAGAAGGTCTCTTCGTTCCACCCATGAAGGTGTTCCGAGCGGGTGAACGCAACGAGGACTTGTTCACACTCATCGAATACAACTGCCGCACGCCGGGCTACACGCTGGGCGACCTCGACGCCCAGTTCTCGGCGCTGCACATCATGGAGCAGCGCGTACTCGCGCTGCTCGACGAGCAGGAGTTGGATGATCTGGATAAACTGGTGCCTGAAATCTATGGCCGCTCAGAGGCAGCGATCCGGGCCGTGATCGACGAGATTCCCGACGGCACATACACCTACGAACTTTGGATCGACAACGGTTTCACCGATCCGCTGGCGCCCCGGCATATCAAAGACCGGCCGCCGTTGCTCATCCATGCAGCCGTCACCATCGCGGGTTCGGACATAACCGTGGATTACAGTGAATCGTCACCGCAGATCGCCGGAGGTTTTAACTCGGGCTGGACTTTTACGCAGGCCTATACGGGCTATGGCGTACGGCTCATGACCGTTCCCTATCTACCGCACAACGCCGGATTCCTGCGACCGCTGAAGGTGATCTCGAAGCCGGGCACGATCATGAATGCGGAATACCCTTCCGCGGGATTGTACCGGCATGCGATCGGACATCAAGCTTGTGACGCGGTCTTCGGCGCGCTCGCCGAAGTAATCCCGGATCGCGTCTGGGCACAGGGCGGCAGCGCGCCAGTCTGGATCTTCATTGCGCTAGGAAAGGATCGCCGAGGAAACGCCTACAACCGCCTCTTACCCATCAACGGCGGTCTCGGGGCGATGCCCGCCAAGGACGGCGAAATCGCTACCTTCCCGGCCAACCTTTCGAATACGCCAATCGAAATCATGGAAGATAGCATGCCCATTGTAATGGAATCGAAGGAAGTCATTCCCGATTCCGCCGGTCCGGGCAAATATAGGGGCGCGCCGGGCCAACGCGTAACATTCCGGGCTAAGGCCTCAATCGTCTTTTCCTTCATGGTTGCGCGGATGCAGCACCCACCGCAGGGTCTGTTAGGCGGTTTATCGGGGCGCGGCGGGCGCGTTTGGATGAATGGCGAAGAGATGGGGCCGAGGGACGGCCAATTACAAGACGGGGACGTGTTGGTGTTCGAGACGCCGGGGGGAGGCGGGATGCACCCACCGTTTGAACGCAACATCGCAGCCGTAGAGGAAGACGTGCAGGAAGAGATCGTCAGCATCGAGCAGGCGCGCCTGGCTTACGGTGTTGTCATCGATCCGCAGACCTTACAGGCCGATCTGGATGCCACCGAGCGCTTGCGCGTGCGCGCCGACGGGTCTGCCGGTACCGAACGCGAGTTGGCTGCAGCAGCGGTTGATTAACTTTACGCCCTGAACGTCCCGAATTCATTCGACGCATCCCAGGAGGTCTGTGAACATGGCAGGATTTCGACTCGGAATCGACGTGGGCGGGACGTTTACCGATCTGGTACTGCTTGAAGACGATACTGGTGATGTAACCACTGAAAAAGTATTGACGACGCCCCACAATGCGTCGGAAGGCGTTCTGAACGGCGTAGACAAATTGTCAGCGGGGGGGATGGGCCTGTCGAATGTGTACAACGTCATCCACGGAACGACGCTGGTCGCCAACGCGATGATCGAGCGTACGGGAGCACGAACCGGTCTTATCACAACCAAAGGGTTTCGCGATATATTGCACTTTGTTGGGCGCGAGCTACGCTATGACATGTACGACCCGAATATCGCATTTCCAAAACCGATGGTGCCGCGCGCGTTGCGGCGCGAAGTTCCCGAGCGCGTTTCCGGCGACGGCACCGTGGTCACACCCCTCGACGAAGCCAGAACTACGCAAGAGATCAAGGCTTTGCTGGACGCGGGAGTTGAGGCTATCGCCGTATGTTTTTTGCAGTCTTTCCTGCACCCGGCGCATGAACTGAAGGTGCGCGAGTTAATTCACGCGCAGAACCCAGACATGCCCATATCGCTCTCACATGAAGTGTTGCCGGAGATGCGAGAGTACGAGCGTACCTCGGCCACCGTGATGAACGCCTCCGTACAGCCATTGATGGGTCGCTATCTTAAGGCGCTTGAGGCAGGCCTGAACGAGCGCGGATTTGCGGGCGATCAATACCTTATGACCTCCAGCGGAGGTACGGTAAGCCGCGAGACGGCTGAGGCCATGCCGATACAGATCGTGGAGTCGGGGCCAGCTGCGGGTGCGCTCGCGGCGACATTCATCGGCCAACTCACCGGGCATGAAAACGTCCTGTCCTTCGATATGGGCGGCACGACGGCAAAAGCGGCGATTATAAAGAGCGGTCGCGCGCTCGTGAGTAAGACGCACGAGGTCGCGCGTGTAATGCGCTTCAAGAAAGGCAGCGGTTTACCCGTCGGAATCCCTGTATTGGATATGATCGAGATCGGCGCCGGCGGTGGCAGCATTGCGGAGATCAACGATCTCGGGCTGCTGCAGGTCGGGCCGCGGAGTGCGGGCGCCGAACCCGGACCGGCCTGCTACTCACAGGGTGGCACCGAACCGACGGTCACGGACGCCGACGTCGTGCTCGGATTCCTCAACCCGGCATTCTTTTTAGGTGGGGAGATGTCGCTCGATGCCGAAGCCGCCGGGCAGGTGATCGAGGAGAAGGTCGGGAAGCCGCTCGGATTGGACCGCATGGAAGCCGCCGCGGCGATTCAGCGCATCGTCATCGAAAATATGGCCGAAGCCGCGCGGGTGCACTCGGTCGAAATGAATGTGGACATTCGCCGGCACGGACTGATCGCATTCGGCGGCGCCGGACCGGTGCATGCCTATGGCGTTGCGAAACGTTTGGGCGCGCCGTTCGTCATGTGCCCACGTGATGCAGGTGTCTTGTCGGCTTTGGGCTTGCTGGTTGCGCCGCTCGCCTTCGAATTCTCTCGTTCCGCGGCCGAAGACCTCGAATTTCTCACCGAAGAGCAAGTCGGAAGCATCTTGAAGGATTTGGAGGAGAAAGGCCGCGCGCTGCTGGAAAAGGCTGGCATTGATCGGTTCACCTTTGAACGAACTGTGGATATGCATTACGTCGGCCAGGGTTTCGAAGTAGCGACGAAGATTACGGATGAAGTCCTTCATTCGGGTGGATTGCAAGTACTTAAAAGTCGATTCGACGAAACCTACGTCGATCGCTATGGAATCGAGTTGTCAGAATTGTCGGCGCGGTGTGTGACGTGGCACGTGCTGGCTTCCGGGCCGACGCCTCAAGTAACCCTGCGCAAGCCCGAACAGGTGCCTGATGGAGCACAGGCGTTTAAGGGGCAGCGCGCGATGTACTTCCCGGATCATGGAATGGTCGAAGATTGCACGGTATATTCGCGCCCGGCGTTGGCGCCCGGCGACGAATTCGAAGGGCCGGCCGCCATCGAAGAGAAGGCCTCGACGGTCATCCTGCCGCCCGGCGCGCAGGGTCGGGTCGACGAGAATCTCAATATCAGCTTCACGCTTGGGGATCAGTAACCAGTATACAGCGTTCGGTATTCAGTAGACTGAATACTGGTTACTACTCTGTGAAACAACTATGACAACTAACGGCGTTTCTGGCCTCGATCCGGTCACCGTCAAAATTCTATGGGATCGGCTTTCCTCTATCGCCAGCGAAGCAACGATCACACTCTATCGCACCGCGTTCTCAACAGTCGTGCGCGAGAGCAATGACTTTGCCTGCACAATCATGGATGCCGGCGGCGGCGGCACGTTGGCGCAGTCGGACATTGGGTTGCCTTCGTTCGTCGCCACTCAGGCGATCACGCTCCGCGCCGTTCTCGAAAAATTTCCGGTCGAAACGCTGAAACCGGGCGATGTGCTCATCACAAATGATCCATGGATCGGCACGTTTCAGGTTATGGATTTCGCGATCCTTGCCCCGATTTTCCACAGGGGAAAAGTCGTGGCCTTCGCAGGATCGGTGTCTCATACGCCGGATATCGGCGGCCTCAAGCGCTGGACGCTTGCATTAGATATCTTTGAGGAAGGCCTGTTCGTTCCACCGATGTATTTTCATCGTGAAGGCGTTCCCAACGCGGACCTCCTCGAAATCATCGAGGCCAACTCCCGCACACCGAAGTACACATTGGGCGACCTCGACGCTCAATTCGCCTCGCTGAAAATCATGGAACGCCGACTGCAAGAATTGATGGAAGAGCAGGATCTGGACAACCTCGATGAATTGGTCAGGGAGATTTATGGGCGTTCTGAGTCGGCGTTTCGGGCAGTTGTGGCTGAAATCCCTGACGGGCACTACACCAGTAGTCTATTGATCGACAACAACTTTCCCGATCCGTTGACTATGGTGGTAGAGCCGGATCGGCAGCCGCTTGAGATGCGTACGGCGGTGACAATCGACGGCTCGGACATTACAGTTGACTTCTCGGGCTCGTCGCCGCAGGTGCGCGGCGGCATAAACTCTGGTTGGACGTTCACGCAGGCGTACACCGGCTACGGTGTCCGCTTCATGATGGTTCCGTATCTTCCCCACAACGCCGGATTCTTACGCCCAATCAAGGTGATCTCAGAGACCGGCACGATCATGGCGGCCGCCTTTCCTGCGCCAAACATGGCGCGTCATGCCGTCGGGCATCAGGTCGTTGACGGCGTCTATGCTGCCCTCGCCGAAATTATTCCCGAACGCACGATGGCCCAAGGCGGCAGCGCGCCGGTGTGGGTCTTCGCATGCGTGGGCGAGGACCGGCGCGGCAACACGTATCATCGCATTCTGGTGATGAACGGAGGTCTTGGCGGGATGCCGCAAAAGGATGGCGAGGTCGCCAGCTTTCCGGGCAATTTTCCCAATACCCCCTGCGAAGTTATAGACGATACGATGCAAGTGATCGTAGAGTCCAAGGAAGCTATTCCGGATTCCGCTGGTCCCGGCAAGTTTCGTGGTGCGTTCGGGCAGCGTTTGACGTACCGTTTCCTCGATCCGGTCGTGTACACCATCATGATGGCGCGTTTGCAACACCCCCCCAAGGGTCTCCTCGGCGGCTGGCCGGCCCGCACCGGACGCATTCTGCTCAATGGGAAGGACATCGGACCCGGCAGCGGCCAGATCGAAGCCGGCGATGTGCTAGTGTTCGAAACGCCCGGCGGCGGAGGCTTGTATTCACCGCTTGAGCGCACAGTTGACGCGGTCGTCGCGGATGTCGAGGAAGAACTCGTGAGCATCGAAGTAGCCCGAGATGCCTACGGAGTGGTTATCGATCCGGAGACATTGACAGTCGATGTTGGAGCAACGGACGAACTTCGAGCAAGCTTGAGCCAGAACGGGCATCACCACCATGACCCTCAGCTTGACTCCAATGCAAACGCCTGAGCCCGATGCGGCTGCCGCGTGCCCGAGCCGCTTCGGCACACCCGAAGGGGTGAAGGGGCTCCATCGGGAGCGGAACAACCTGCCGCAGGCCAAGCCGCTGCGGCACACCCGAAGGGATGCCCGTAGGGGTGATAGAACCGTGGCGTTGGTCCGCGAAGAATTCGAAACGCTTCACAGCTATCTCAAAGCACTTTCGCCCGCAGACTGGCAGCACGAGACCGCCTGTGCTGAATGGGATGTGAGCGAGGTCGTCGCACACCTAGCGTGGGTCGCGCAGCTCTACACGGAGTGGATCGCGCGCGGTTTGGCAGGCGATTCATCAACGCCCACAGGAGCGTGGGAGGCCGGTTCCGTCAGCGGCGCCGAAGCAGCCCCATCAGTAGCCAAGAGTGCGCAGGCATTTCGAGCAAGTCTAGGCGACACAGTGCTGGCTACCTTCTGCGAAAACACTGCAGGCTTGTTGGATTTATTCCACGGACTTGACGCGCAAGATTGGGAAAAGCCTTGTTACCATCCCGGCGGGATCTACCCGGTCAGCACGTTCTTGAGCCTGCGCATGATGGAGCTGTCGCTGCACGGCTGGGACATCCGCTCCCAACTTGAGCCATCCGCGCGACTGTCGCCGGAAAGCGTGCAGTTCATAGTTGAACTACTTCCAAATTTTTTTAGTGTGGTTGTTCAGTCCGAGCGACTGCTTGCCGAGGCCGGTGCGGTATAGATTCCATCTGCACGGAGAGCTGTCGGGTGAATACGACATTGTCGTTCAGGGAGATCAAGCAAGCATGGAACCGGCAAGCCCGGCCGATCCAAACATTGAAATCCGGAGCGAAGCCGAAGGCTTCATCCGCTTGATATTCGAGCGACTGGAAATCGACGGAGCAGTTGCCTCGGGACAGATGGAAGTGTCCGGGGATCGCAGGTTGATCCAGCAGTTCGGACAGTGGTTTGCAGGCGCATAAGCATTCCTGCATTGAGCCCCGTACAATGACAACTCAAATCGCCGTCGCCCAGTCCGACATCCGACGTTTGCTCCGCTATCGCTGGGTGGTGTTGAGCGTTCCCGTCGTTTGCAATATGGTGGTCTTATTCCTATTTGTCGTCCCGGCGACGATTGGCGATCAGCTGGCAACCGCGTGGCACTTGGATGCTGTCTCACTTGGGCTTTTAGGCTCGCTCATGTTCTACCCATATGCGTTACTGCAGATACCCTCTGGCATTCTCAACGACAAGTGGGGACCGCGGCGGACCGTGACTGCAGCCATGTTGATCATGTCAGTGGGGCAGATCTTGTTTTCGCAGGCCACCGGGCTCGGGATGGGCCTGATGGGACGCGCCATCACCGGACTCGGCTCAGCGGTGATATTCATCTCTGTCCTAAAGGTACTCGTCACCTGGTTTCGGGTACGAGAATTTGCAACGCTGCTGGGACTCAACGCTACATTAGCCTTCGCCGGTTCCATGTTGGGAACAGCGCCGCTCGCGTTCATCGTCGTTAGATTGGGTTGGGAGGCGCCGCTGCTAATGGCTGGATTGTTTACATTCCTGTTGGCAGCCCTGAGTTGGATCCTCATTCGCGACGATCCGGCCGAGATCGGATTACCGCCCATTCGCACTGTTGATCCTGATGCCGAATCCACTGCTACCGACAACGTGTCAAGTGTTGATTATCGTTCGTTGATAAAGGAAGCCGCACAAATCTGGCTGCGCACGCCAACCATTTGGATCGTTTCATTAACTCTACTGCTCGGCCTCGGAAGCCTGCAGGCGTTTCAATTCCTGTGGGCGGGTCCATATCTAATCCACGTTCACGGCAAAACCGCCGTGACATCCGGCGCTTCTCTACTGTTACTCTCGGTCGGTGCAGGGCTTGGCGCGGCGGTGTCAGGCTATTTGTCGGACCAAGTTAAAAGTAGGCGACCGTTCTTGATCGGCGGCACAGTGGGCCTGACCGCGGCGTGGGCCGGTATTGTGGCAACGACGAACGGGGCCAGCACATTGACCATCAATCTGCTCTTCCTCCTCTTCGGCTTTTCGGCCGGCTTCATTTTGATCGGGCAGCCGATGGTCAAAGAGGTCGTTCGTCCGGCGATATTCGGCACAGTTTTTGGAATCGTCAACATGTCCCCTTTTGTTGGCAACGCTATCTTGCAACTGCTCATGGGTGCGCTGCTGAATACTTCTGACTCGACGGTGATCGATGGGAGCCGCGTCTATAGCGCCGCGGGCTATTGGCTTGCTTTCATGCCGCTCTTGATTGGTGCATTTTTATGTATCGTGCTGGCGATGTTCGTGCCCGAGTCGCTCAAACGCACGCCTGTCGAGACGGTTTCTGCCAGCGGCTGAGCACAGTTCGACATGACCACCGTTCGCGTAGCAACATACAACGGGCCGCGCAGTTCCCCCGAAATCAGAAGCGTGCCCCGACCGGACGTGCCTGACCAGGCCGCGCTGATTCGCGTTGACGCGTGCGGGGTGTGCGGTACCGACCTGCACATCTTGCAGGGGCATTGGCCTAAATCATTGCCGTGGCCCCTGACCCTCGGTCACGAGTTGGCCGGAGTGATCGTGGAGAAAGGCGCGGCGCTAAACGAAGACTTCATGGGTCAAGCGTTGGCTGTTGGAGACAAAGTCATGATTCCGCCGCTGATGCAGTGCGGTGAATGTTATTACTGTATCCACTACCCAACCCGCGCCAATCGTTGTCTGAACCCGACATACTACGGCCGCTACATCCCATTCGAGAAACCGCCCCATCTGTGGGGTGGCTGGGCTGAGATGGTGTACGTCGATTTGGAAATGCTGCCGGCGACCAAGCTCTATCGCTTGCCAGACGATATGTCGCCGTTACGCGGATCGCTGACCGAGCCACTTGCGTGTTGCATTCGAGCGCTCAACCGCGCAGTTGCGACGGATGGATTTCATTTTGGCGACACGGTCGTAATTCAAGGCTCGGGGCCGATTGGGGTACTGGCACTCGTCGCCGCGCAGGAAATGGGTGCGGGCCGTGTGATCGTCGTCGGCGCGCCCGAAGAGCCGCGGCTCGCTATTTGTCGCGCATTTGGCGCCAAGGCCACGGTTTCGATTGATGAATACACAACGTCGCAATCGCGCATCGACGCCGTACGGGAAATCGTGGGCGGATTTGGCGCCGATCTCGTGGTCGAGTGCACCGGCCACCCGTCGTCTGGACCGGAAGGCATTGAGATGCTGCGCGATGGGGGAACGTTCGTCGAGATGGGCCAGTTTACAGACGCCGGATCGATTGAAACGAATTGGCACCGCATCTGCATCAAGGACATCAACCTTTTGGGCAGTTGGGCGTTTACGGCGAACGATATCCCGCTTG